>CAYGWI010000122.1:0-2605 GCA_964353715.1 uncultured Dehalococcoidales bacterium
CCCACCAGCTTCTTTTTGGATATCTTCAGAAAAATGTCGCCACCGTTCTCCACAAGGCTGACTAAGGCCAGCATTGCAGTGACAGAGAAGAGTATCGTTCCGGGCGAAGCGTGGCAATCTCGTGATGGCCCCGGTCGTTCTACGGTTTGTGGTGATCGATTATGTTCTGTGGTATTACGAGGTCGAATGTGCCGTTATACGCGAAATTCCAGCAGCCGTACTGGTCAGTCAATGCCTCGTCGTATTCATCCCCGAAATCCATTGGCCAGACGCCGACCTTCTTCCAAACACCAGTAGTCGCGTTCCCGAACCACTGCCACTGGGCGCCAATGCCGGTCAATCGACCCGGACCGTAGGCCAGGTCATGAGTGGTATGTGCTGGCATTGTCCAGCCCTCCGCGTCATACGTATACGTATAGTTGTAGCTATCAAGATCATACAATGAGCGTACCTGGGCCTCCGTGAGTGCTGGCTTCCCAGCCGCTGTGGTTCCTGGCCTGGGATAATAGGTAGTGTTGCCGGTCGTGGTCACCTGAGCATTGGCCGGGTCTTCCAGCCACTGAATAATATCATCAGCCCAGGCATAGGCGACTCCTTCTTCGGCATCGTACGATGCCACCGCCTCGATGGCGGCTTTCAGACCAAAAAGAGCGTCATAAGTAGCCGCGGTGTTGAGTGGATACTCCTCCAATGTAGAGTTCATGAAGGCGGTAAGAAAAGCCTCTGTCTTTGAGGTCTGGTTTAACCCTTCCGCCCAGGTATCCAGAACAACCTCATAGGCACAAGCGGGGCCGCCAGGGGGAGCCGTGGTAAGGTTGTCGCTCCAGGGGCTCCTAAGCTGGGCCATTAAGTTAATGCCCACCGACATAGCGTCCGGTACGTAGGATCCGCGCAGCGTATCATAGAGAGCACCAGCATCGCCAGAGAAGACGGGGATGATGAACACGGGATCTAAGGCTCTTATCGAGGTCAGTACATTCTGCATTCCTGCTGTGTTTCCAGTTGAATCTACCCAATATGGGGTATGGACAAGATTCACATTTATATCCTTTAGCAGTTCCGTGATAACCACTACTTGCCTATAAGCCCACGGCAGATTATCAGCAACGATGGTGGCATTCGGTGTATAATCAGGCAGTACTCCCATCTTTTCTCTGAGCTTCATCGCGACCGCTCCCAGTATCCTCACAACACCCTGCCCTATGAAATACTCATTGTACGGCGTTCCCTTGAACCAGAACCGGTAGCCCGCGTAATCGTCGACTACACTGTGCTGTAGCGTCTCTGCGGCAGCACCGCAGTTGATGAAAATAACCCCGCCGTCCATAGCTACATCCCGGTAGACCTCAACGGCTTCCGAACGGAAACCGCCAAGGATGAAGTCCACGGCATCTATCGCCGTCGTAAGAGCCGACACGCCCGCGAGACCAGGGGGTTCCGTGGTTTCCTCCCCCGTTTCTATGGGCACCACTTCCAGGATATAGGAGACGCCGTTAATGTGTACCCCCCCATTGCGGTTGATTGCATCCTGCGCCAGTGCGGCGCCTGTCCATTGCATCATACCAGCCATGCCGCTAAGTTCCCCGACTATGCCGATATTGATCTTGCCATCTTCGAAGACATAGCGCACAGGCGTGGGTGGTGGGTTAGCACAACCCGGTAGCAGCAGCCCTATCAGCAAAAGACCGGTCGTAATCAGAATTACAATTCTTCTCACTGCACATCAATCTTCTTTTCGTCCATAGTTGCTCCGATGAAAATATACACGAAAACTGATTATATCATAGCATCCAAATATTAAGATTCTGTTAACTCCAAGGAAACTGAAAACCAGCTGCCAACGGCTGAAGACCTATCCTCAGATTCCACGGCTGAAATTCATCTTTCGCCCCGCCATCTTCTTTTGGGATGTTTGAGAGACAGGTATCTTAAATGCCACAGCTCTTCCCAAATATACGGGGATTCGGCAATTTCCTAGCGGGCTGGGGTCGTAAAGAGGGGAATGGATCCTCGCCTGCCCTCTCTCTTTACGAAAGAGGGATTTCCATGGGGATTCCCGGTCCTACGGTACTGGCTATTTCTTGTACTTCCATCTTGTGCCTTCAGGAGTATCTTCAAGCGTCACTCCTAAGTCAGCCAATCCGTCTCTAATCTTATCGGCTAGCTGCCATTGCTGGTTTTGACGCAGATTGTCCCTGGTGGATGCCAGGAGACTGATAAATGCTTCTGTGTCGGCTGCAGGCTGTGTTTTGTCCTTCAAAGTAAGACCCAGGACGCCTGCTAGCTTCAGCAAGGTATGCTGCGCTTTGGTTATATTTTTACCCTGTTCAGCGCCCCGGTTTATTTCCTTCGACAATTCGAAGAGGACTGCTATTGCCTGTGCAGTATTGAAGTCGTCGTCCATGACTTGGACAAATCTCTGCTCAAAGGGCTCCGCGTTGAGTATAGCGACTGTCTCGTCTGTATTACTTCGATGGGTCAATGCCCAGCGTAATCTCTCTGTGCCCCTCTCGCTCGCTTCCAGAGCCTCTTCACTATAGGTAAGTGGATTCCGATAATGCGAGCTAAGGATGAAAAGGCGAATGGCATCAGAGCTAAAGCGGCT
>CAYGWI010000123.1:0-2574 GCA_964353715.1 uncultured Dehalococcoidales bacterium
TATAGAAGCGAGTCAAATTAGTACCCAGGGTTCTTCCTTGCATGACCACGGTCCGCTCCGGGACGAACTCCCTAATCGTCATCAGCAATTTGACGGTGAGCCCGCTTACCCTGGCCATGACGGAAAGCTGTGAGCCGACTGCCAAAGGCCCCTTGGAGACCCTCTCAATTTTCTTGATGGACGGCATCCACTGCGGCCACTCTTCAAGCTTATCTATCAGTGCCCACACCTTCTTGACAGGGGCATTAATCTCGATGCTGCTTTCAAACCTCATATCTGTCAAATTCCTCCCTTATGTAGTATTTCTCAATATATTATACATCATCATGCAATCTGAGCAGCTAGCCCAACAAGTGTCTCTCCTATGTCTGTTTAATTCATCGAGGAAGGGGAATCGGGACGGGTTGAGATCGAGCACATGGTACTTTTCTTGAGTCTGGACTATCGTCAATGATAGAATAAGTTCTGCACGGTGCTTCGAGATTGATCTGGTATCCTGAATAGTCAGTCGACGCATGAGCTTCAATAGACCTGACATCATCCGACCTCCAAGTGAATGGAAAAGTTACTTTCTCCCTCTGACCAGCGGCTGCTCCAATAATACCTGCACTTTCTGTGCATACTATGGCTCAAAGCTTCAAACAAGAGACGTCGCTGACGCCAAGGCCGAAATAGATGCCTTGGCGCTCTTCACCCGGAACGGCATTCGATTTCCCAGTGTACCCAGAGTGGTCTACGCCATTGCTCAAGATTGGGACGGCAAGAGGATGTTTCTCCAGGATGGTGACGCTCTTGTTTACCCTTTTCCCAAATTGAGGGAAGTTCTCCACTACCTGAATGAAAAACTGCCCGGTGTGGAAAGGATCGGCACATATGCCACGCCGCAAGACATTCTGCGCAGAAGCGTAGACGAACTAAAGGAGTTGAGACAGCTCAAGCTGGGCATTCTCTACACAGGGCTCGAGACCGGCGATGATGACCTGCTTCGCAAGATAGGCAAAGGGGTAAGTTCAGACCAGGTGATTGAGGTGGGAAGGAAGGTCAAGGAAGCCGGCATAATCTTTTCTGTGACGATAATCCTGGGACTCGGCGGCGGCGAAGTAAGCAAGAAGCATGTGCTTGACACGGCCAAGGTTCTCACTGAGATTGACCCGGATTATGTAGGAGCCTTAACCTTGACCCTCGTCCCCGGTACCCCACTTTATGAACAATGGGAACGCAATGAATTCCATCCTATTTCCCCTTTCCAGTCCCTGGAGGAGCTGAAGCTAATCATAGAGAATTCCAGCTTTGGCGATTGTTTCTTTAGCTCAATGCACGCCTCAAACTATCTCACCGTCCGGGGCAAATTGCCGCAAGAACGGGAGAAGATGCTTAGACAACTGGAAAAGGTCCTGGCAGCAAGAGACCCCTCTCTGCTCAGACCTGAGTTTCTCAGGGGCCTATGACCATGATAGTACTAATACGAGATTTCAACGGGAAATCCAACAAATAGAGCAGATAGTATGTTATTCACGCAAAATGACGAATTGTTACATTCGCCTCATCAATCCCAACCGCACCCTTTTCACGCACAGTCCAGGCAGTCTTGATGCGCCTCTAGAATATTCTCAAAATGTGTCCTGCTAGGTTATTTCAGGCAATACCGGGGGAGACGGGTCAGTCCTCCAGGGTAACGAATCTGTTGCCAAGGTCTGCTGCTGCTGGAAGTGACTGTATCCAGAATGCCTTGTTCTCAGGGTCTCCGGCACCAAACAGGTGGTCGTACTTGATTCTATCTTCACCGCTCGGCAGGCGCTCGATAGCACGTACAGCCAGCTCATGCAGTTGGCGAGCATTAGCTAAGCGTGAATTAAGCGCTACATAGTACAGGCTGAGCTTCTCCACCTCTTTGATTTCTTTGTCCAGCTCCTGTCCTGCCTGCCTGAACTGGCTGAGGACGACAAGCACCCGGTCTCCAAGGTTCATTGGCGGAATTTCATACTCATTCCCGGCTGGAATTCGGGTTAAAAGGTCAGCGCCTTTGGGCCGCGAAGCAATCTGCTTTTTCATCTCGACGAGGCTGAAGCCAGAACTGCCGACCAAAACAAAGACAAAATGCGCGGCTCTGTCAGCCCTGGCGTCAAGGTATGGTAGAAGCACCTCGTATGGCCAGGCTTCATTAGGTTTGGCATCGACCTCATCAATCAAGCAGAGGCACGGCTTATCCTTGGCATCAAGCTTGCCGAGGCCAGAGAGGAACTCCTTGCGGCTGCACTTCGCCAGGTTGCACTCCTGGTAATGGATGGCCTGGGCCAGTGAGGCTGCTACCTGCTGGACAAAATAGGTCTTGCCGCTGCCTGGTGCCGCCCAGATGAGGTAGTTTTCTCGCTTTCGGCTGGGGCGGTCAAATCCAGCCGCCATCTTGTGCCGGATGTCTTTCAATGTATTACGCGCGGTCTCTTCATATCTGGTATAGTCACCGACAACGCGATATCGCGATAGAACGACCCGATCCAGTGCTCCGATTAAAGACCGTGCCTCCTGTGCCACAGGGTCATCTACAGCCACGGTAAGGCTTGGCGCCGCTGGTTG
>CAYGWI010000124.1:0-2572 GCA_964353715.1 uncultured Dehalococcoidales bacterium
ATGCTGAGATTGTTGATATTCAGAAGCTAGGCGCCATTGTCTGTAAAGGGACAACTCTTAGGCCCAGAAGAGGTAATGTTCAACCACGATTGGTGGAGAGTGCCGGTGGGCTGCTGAACTCGGTGGGTTTGGAGAATATCGGCGTTGATGCCCTGATTGAAGAAAAAGCGCCCGTATGGGCAAGGTGGCAAGTTCCGGTCATCGTTAATGTTGCCGGGGAAACGACAGACGAATATGTGGCTGTGAGCCGGAAATTGGAGGACGTGCCTGGCGTCAGCGGCATTGAGCTGAATATTAGCTGCCCCAATGTTTCCGCAGGAGGGATGGAATTCGGTGTCGCTGCTAAGCTCGCTGCCCAAGTGACTTCAGCAGTCAAAGCTGCCACCAGTTTGCCAATTATCGTCAAGTTGAGTCCCAACGTAACCGATATTAAGGAAATCGCTTTAGCGGTGGAAGAAGCTGGAGCCGATGCTATATGCTTGATTAACACACTGAAAGGCATGGCGATTGATATAAACAGAAGAAAACCTTGCCTGGGAAATACTGCGGGCGGAGTTTCTGGCCCTGTGGTCAAACCTGTGGCTCTTTACATGGTGTTCGAGACGGCCAGAGTGGTCCATATTCCGGTGATAGGATGCGGCGGCATCGCCTGTGCTGAAGATGCCCTGGAGTTTATCATGGCTGGAGCTACTGCCATACAGATTGGCACAGCTTGCCTGACCAGTCCTGACAGCTGTCTCACTATTCTGGAGGGGATAAAGAGTTATATGCTGGACAAAGGTGTGGAGAACCTCACTGACCTTATTGGTGCTGCCCACCACTCAGGGTGTTGAGCGCTCGGTAGTTTCCTTCTGGATGAAGCGGACGATGTCCTCTGTGGAGGTACCCGGACCAAAGATAGCTTTCACGCCCATTTCCTGTAAAGCGCGTATATCATCCTCAGGTATTATGCCCCCAGCAACCACCAGGGCATCTTCTCTACCTTTCTTTCTCAACCCCTCTATGATTGATGGGAAGAGCTCTAAATGAGCTCCCGACAGGATGCTCAACCCAATAACATCTACGTCCTCCTGGATAGCTGCCTCGACAATCATCTCGGGAGTCTGTCGGATGCCAGTATAGATTACCTCCATGCCGGCATCTCGCAAAGCCCTGGCTACCACCTTAGCACCTCGGTCGTGCCCATCTAGACCAGGCTTGGCCAGCAGAACACGAATCCTACCTTTGTTCATAGTCCGCTCCTTCTAGGCTTTCTGACAGAGCTCAACAAGCACCCCTCTGAGCGATTTGGGGTGAATGAAAGCCACCATGCCCTCGAATCCAGGGCGAGCCTTCTTATCAATTAACTCTATCCCCCTTTCGGAGAGGTGGCTAAGCTCCTTATCTATATTGTCCACTTCAAACGTTATGTGATGAAGTCCTTCTCCTCTTTTCTCCAGGATTTTAGCCATATTGCTGTCGGGAAGCGGCTCCAAAAGCTCCAGGTTAGCGCCCTGCCCTAAGGAAAGGATGGCTGCCTTTACTCCCCTCTCTGTGAGAGTCTCAATCTTGTCAACCTTAGCGTCGAAACAATCCTTATAAAGCTTTATCGCTTCATTCATGTTGCTGACTAGGATACCGATATGGTCAACTCTTCTGGCCATTTTCCCTCCTTCAAAACTAGTACATAGCCCCGAAAGGTTTCTTCTCAAAAGACCAGGAATTCTTTTTGAGTAGAGAAAACCTTGCGCAGTACATCGCATATTTCCCCCAGGGTACCATAAGCCTCCACACATTCAAGGCAGGCCGGCATAGTATTATCCTTGCTTCGGGCGACATCCTCCAATCGCTTAAGTGCCTGCTTGACTTTGCCATTGTCCCTATCTTTCCTGACCTGAGCAGTCCTGTCCTTCTGTCTTTTTTCCACCTCGGGCTTGACTCGCAGCAGTCCCGTTATTTTGGGATAGGGCGAGACGAATTTGTTTACCCCCACCACGGTGCGCCTTCCACCCTCGATTTCTTTCTGGTACCGGTAGGAGGAGTCCTGAATCTCCCTCTGTTGGTATCCTTGCTCTATGGCAGCTACAGCACCACCCAGGCCATCAATTTTGGCGATATACTCTCCGGCTTCCTTTTCCAGGCTGTTAGTTAGATGTTCTATATAGTAAGAACCACCAAGAGGGTCAACGACGCTGGCAATGTCACTCTCGTAGCCCAGTATTTGCTGAGTTCGCACAGCTATGGTCACTGCTTGTTCAGAAGGCGGAGCGTAGGCTTCGTCGAAAGAGTTAGTATGCAGCGATTGAGTACCTCCCAGGGTCGCCGCCAGGGCCTCCAGGGCTGTCCGCACGATGTTATTATGCGGCTGCTGTGCGGTGAGACTGCATCCCGCGGTTTGAGTGTGGAAGCGAAGCATCCAGGAGCGTGAGTCTTTGGCTCCAAACCTCTCTCTCATAACCTTTGCCCAGAGGCGCCGTGCCGCTCTAAACTTGGCAATTTCTTCAAGGAAGTTGATGTGGCTATTGAAGAAGAATGATAGTCTGGGAGCGAATGCATCTACATCAAGCCCGGCATCAATAGCTGCCTGAACATA
>CAYGWI010000125.1:0-2571 GCA_964353715.1 uncultured Dehalococcoidales bacterium
ATCCATGTCCTCATTGAAGCTCAGATAGCCCATGGAGCCGGTATAGACACTCCTCTTGGTCGGCTCCAGTTCATCAATAATCTCCATAGCCCGCACCTTGGGAGCGCCGGTAATAGAGCCGCCGGGGAAAGTGGCCTTGAGCAAGTCAATGTTGCTCTTGCCGCGGCGTAGCCTGCCTATGACGGTAGAGGTCAGATGAAACACGGTTGGGAAGGTCTCCAAGATAGCCAGCTCGGTCACCTTCACTGTGCCATAGTGGCAAACTCGTCCTAAATCATTCCTCTCTAAATCAACAATCATCACGTTTTCTGCGTGGTCTTTGTTGCTGTGAATCAACTCATAGGCCAGGCGCTCATCTTCAGTGCAGTCTCCACCTCGTGGTCTCGTGCCCTTTATCGGCCGCGTCTCCACCAGGTCGCTCCCGACTTTGAGGAACCTTTCGGGAGACGCACTGACAATCACTATGCCCGGGAAATTCAGATAGCCGGCAAATGGCGCGGGATTAACTGCCCTCAGTCGTTTATAAAGCTCATGAGGCGGAATCTTCAAATCAGCCTCAAATCTCTGAGACAGGTTGACTTGAAAGACATCGCCAGCGGCTATATATTCCCGCACCCTATCTACGGCTTTCCTGTATTCTTCAGGAGTGAAGTTGGACTTAAGCCTGATTTCCGTGTCCTGTCTGTCATTGCCAGAAGCAGTAGCGACGAAGCAATCCCTATCGCGGGATTCCTTCGCTTCGCTCGCAATGACCGAATGGCTAGAATAAAGCCAGTCCTTTATTTCTTCAAGTCTCATTCTGGCTCGCCTTAACCGCCCCCCTTCCTCCGTCTCAGGAAAGCCAGTGGCAACAAGGTAGACTTTCCCCTCAAGGTGATCAAAGGCCACGATAGTATCATAGAAGGCAAAACAACTCTCAGGCAGCCTAAGGTCGTCCACAGATGTGGATGGCAAGTGTTCGATAAAGTGGCACAGGTCATAGCCAAAATAGCCAACCGCTCCACCCAGGAAAGGCACAGGTGACTGGCAGTGGTCTAACTTGTACGTGTCCAGCAGGTTGCCCATAATTTCAAATGGATTACCATGCTGCACTTCGTGGTCCTGTCCACGAATGACGGTGACCTCAGACTCTCGACTGCTAATGGCCAGAAATGGTTCGCTGCCCAAAAATGAATATCTTCCCAGCCTTTGGGGATCCATGCCGCTGTCTAAAAAGAAGCTATAGGGTTTGTCCTTGATTAGCTCAAAAAGCTCAAGTGCAGTCAAGGAAGTAGAGACCTCTTCGATTAACGGATAGCGATTCCTAATCACTGATGAGCAATACCTACACTCTCTCCAGTACTTTCTTGGCAGTGAGGCCGATTTCTGCGGGCGTGGGAGCTATGCTAACTCCGGCCCGTGACAGAGCCTTTATCTTCTCTGAAGCCTTGCCAGCACTGCCGGTAATAATAGCTCCAGCATGTCCCATTCTTTTCCCCGGTGGAGCAGTACTGCCAGCAACCAGAGCGACCACAGGTTTGGTCATTTCCTGACCGATAAATTCCGCAGCCTCTTGTTCCATAGTGCCACCTATTTCACCGATAAGAACCACGGCCTTGGTATCCTTGTCTGCCTGAAATAACTTCAAGATGTCGACAAAGGTGCTGCCGGGCAGGGCATCACCACCGATGCCAACACAAGTGGATTGTCCGATGCCCAGGCTGGTGAGCTGAGACACGACGTCGTAAGTCAGGGTACCGCTGCGAGAGACTACCCCCACATTGCCGGGAAGATGAATTTCTCCGACCATAATCCCAGCCTTGCATTTACCCGGGGACATAACTCCCGGGCAGTTAGGGCCGATGAGCCGAGTCGGTTTACCTTTGAGATAGCGATGCACTTTCACCATATCTAATACCGGTATGCCCTCAGTTATGCATATAATCAAGGGCATCTTGGCATCAATTGCCTCCAGGACGCCATCCGCAGCAAAGGCCGGAGGCACAAACATGAGACTGGCATTAGCTCCAGTTTCCGCCATGGCTTTCTCAATAGTATTGAACACGGGCACTCCCAGGTGCTTGCTGCCCCCTTTACCAGGTGTAACTCCGGCCACTACTTTGGTGCCGTATTCTATGCAGCGTTGGGTGTGAAAGCTGCCTTCACTACCAGTGATACCTTGAACCAGGAGCCTGGTGGTATCATCAACAAGGATGCTCATTTCATTGCTCCTTTGGCCGCTTCCACTGCCTTGCGAGCGCCATCATAGAAATCCTTGGCCCGGATGAAACTTATCCCTGAGTCAGCCAGGATTCGTTGACCCTCTTCCAGGTTTGTCCCCGCCAGTCTGATGACTACTGGGAAGAGAACATCCATTTGCTGATAAGCCTCGACTATTCCCCTGGCGATGACATCCACTCTGGCCATACCTCCAAATATATTCACCAGGACAGCCTTAATCCTGGGATCAGCAACAAACATCCTGAACGAGTTTACCACCCTCTCAGTGTTATTAAGCGTACCGATGTCCAGGAAATTCGCTGCCCTACCGCCGCAATGTTGAATAAGGTCATTGACTGCCATGGCTAACCC
>CAYGWI010000126.1:0-2566 GCA_964353715.1 uncultured Dehalococcoidales bacterium
GGGGCTGGTTCCAGGAAATCATGGCCCGACTGGGCAAAAATGTCTTGATAAGGTCTCACCAGCCGGATGCCCCACCCACAATGTATAACAGAAGATGCCTCACTATATTCACCTCCTCGGCTTATAGACATTATATCTCCGAACGCACCATCGCCCTGGTCGATTTGAAAAAACCGGTGCAGAGCGTCGATGATATAGCGATAGAGATTGTCTGAACCTCACGCCGCAACCTTGACACGCCTGCCTCAGGCATCTACACTATTACAATACCCTGACGAGGTCTGAAGGCGATGATATGCCCTGTCTGTAAATACGCTATGGTAGCCGTTGAGTATCATGACATTGAGCTTGACTACTGCAATAGCTGCAATGGGGTATGGTTTGACTCGGGAGAGCTTGAGCTTCTGCTTAAGTCGCACAGTCTTGAAGAGCCAGAGGCATTCTTTGATGGCATCCTCAACTCTCAGGAAGCCGCTTCATCAGAGAAGAAACGAAATTGTCCCCTTTGTGGCCGTAAGATGAAGAAAACAGCGTTAGGCGGACAGCCTGGAATCCTCATCGACATGTGCCGTGATAAACATGGACTGTGGTTTGACGGGGGCGAGGTCGCCCAACTGATAAGACGTCTGGCTGGGGAACATCCCTCAAAACGCGATTCCAGGGAACAGATCATCAGTTTCCTAGAAGAAGTATTCGGAGCTCCGCAACAAACCGGAAGCGCCTAGACAAACCCCTCACATTGACCAACAGGCACCCTCGGAATATAAAGCCAAGCTACCGACCAATGACGGAACTAGTGAGTGCGAAGCAGGAATTGTAGAGACAGTCTCAGTAGAGTAATATTGTATCCAGGGTGCGGGTAATCCACCCGACCCCGGAATCGAGAGAAGGAGGAACCATGTTTGGCAGCAAGGGGAGAATCAACATCTCAATTCAGAAGACCAATTATGGTCCGGGAGATACCATTTCCGGCAATGTTGCCTTGACACTGAAGAAGCCAGTAAAAGCAAAGGAAGTGAGCATATCTCTAATCGGGGAGGAGATAAGCATGGGTGGTGGAGGCACGGTGGGCTGGGGCGGGGGGAGAACGTCGGGGAAGACGTGGGGTGGAGGTACAATGGGCGGCAGCGGTGCGTCACCTACGATTCAGCGTATTTATGACTTCAAACAGCAGCTAGACGGCGAGAAGGAATACAGCGAAGGACGCGATTACCAGTTCGAGATGAAGATACCAGGAGATATTCTGGGCACGGGACCGCAGACACCGGAAGGGAAGCTGGGCCAAGCGCTGAAGGTTGCACAAACGGTAGCAACGTTTACAGGCGCGATTGCACGTAAACGACTCCAGTGGTATCTGTTGGCCAAACTCGACATCCCCGGCGGACTGGATATTAGCAAGAAGATTGATATAACAATCGGATGAGCCGGGCTTCTTCATCGTCATGGTGCAGAAAGCCTACTAGAGACATGGCCTTTTCAATTGGTGCTCTCTGGGCTAGAATATAGGCTAATAGAGTCAAAGGAGGTTCAACATGGTAGCACTTTATGTCATTATCGGTGTTGTTGTGGTTCTTGCCATCACGTTGTGGATTCTCTACAACGGTCTGGTCAGGCTGCGCAATCAGGTCAAGAACGCCTGGGCGCAGATTGACGTCCAGCTAAAACGACGACATGACCTGATTCCCAACCTGGTGGAAACTGTCAAGGGGTATATGAAATTCGAGAGGGAAACCCTGGAAGCGGTAACCAAGGCCCGTAATATTGCGCTGCAGTCGTCGTCTGCAGGAGCCGGTGAGCGAGCCAAGGTTGAAGGCGAACTCAGTTCGGCACTATCCCGTCTGCTGGCTGTTGTGGAGCGCTACCCCGACCTCAAAGCCAATCAGAACTTTCTGGCACTTCAAGAAGAGCTCACCTCAACCGAGAATAAGATAAGCTTTTCCCGCCAGTTCTACAATGATTCGGTCTTGAGATATAACAACCAGACGCAGATGGTCCCATCTAACATCGTGGCCGGCATGTTCAGTTTTAAGGCTGGTGAATTCTTCGAGGTTACTCTAGCTGCCGAAAAAGAAGCGCCCAAGGTTAGTTTCACTCAGTAAAAAGCCACTTAAGCTGTGTGGGAACAGATCAGGTCTAACCAGATAAGGTCTGTGGTGCTCACGATAGGCATGGGAGCACTGCTGATCCTCATCGGCTATTTCCTGGGCCTGGCCTTCGATAGTGCCATCGCGGGCTTGGTGATCGCCATATTGCTATGGGCGATTCTGAGTCTAGTTGCCTATTTCCAGGGTGACAGTATCCTGCTCAGTATGTCGAGGGCGAAGAAGATTAAGCCCGATGACCATCCCCGCCTGTTCAATGTGGTCGAGGAAATGAAGATTGCCTCCGGGCTGGAGAGAATGCCCGATATATACATCATTGATGACCCGGCATTGAACGCCTTCGCCACCGGTCGTGACCCCAATAAGGCATCCGTAGCTATCACATCAGGATTACTCCAGAAACTAAACCGCGATGAGTTGCAGGGAGTCATGGCCCATGAGATCTCCCACATCAAGAACCGGGA
>CAYGWI010000127.1:0-2556 GCA_964353715.1 uncultured Dehalococcoidales bacterium
AATGATGAGCCAGATGGCCTTTTCCCGGGCAGAAATCCCGAGCCAAAAGAGGATACTCTACAAGGAACAATCAATTTCCTGAGGCAACATAATGCCGACTTAGCTATTTGCTTTGATGGCGATGCCGACCGGGTCGTCTTCTGCGACAAAGAGGGTTTCCTGGGATTCAACGAGCCCATCGCCTTCATCTCGAGGCTGGCCGTCAGGAAAACAGGGAAGAAGAAGATCGCCACCACAGTAGAAACCGGATACCTTCTCGACCTGGCGGTGAAGGACCTCGGGGCGGAAGTAGTCAGGGGCAGGGTCGGTGATGTCGCTGTGGCCCACTTAGCCCAGCAGCTCGATGCTGCTTTGGGAGTCGAGCAAGTAGGTGTCTACATCATGCCGGAGGTAGGGTATTATCCCGATAGCATTTTTGCCTCACTCTTCTTGCTCAGTCAGCTCAGTGATGCTGGCGAAATCAGACGATTCTTCCAAGGTATTCCCAGACTGTTCTTTGAAAAAGCCAAGGTTTCTTGTCCTAATGAACTCAAAGAATCAGTCATGGCTCGAGCGAAGGAGAACGCCCATGTTTTTGCACCTGATGAAATAAATACTCTGGACGGCTTAAGGCTACAATTTGCTGACTCCTGGATGCTTATCAGAGCCAGCGGCACCGAGCCTGTCATCCGGGTAATCTCCGAGTCAATGTCGCAGACACAGACCGATGAGCTCATAAGCAAAGGCAAAAAGCTTGTTCAGAGTCTGGTGGATTCTAATGGGTGAAAGTCAGGAGTTATGGTACCCCTCCCCTGGTGGGAGAGGGGTGAGAGGGGATACACCCTCACCTGAATCCTCTCCCGTCAAGGGAGAGGAGATTACGCAAAGGAACTAGCGAGAGAAAGTTGCGCGATGAAATTGAGGAAGTGCAAAATAATATCCTCATCCTTAGATAAACTCAGGACAGGCTCTGAATCCTCTCCCGTCAAGGGAGAGGAGATTACACAAAGGAATTAGCGAGAGGAAGTTATGCGATGAAACTGAGGAAGGCGCAATGAAGTCAAGCCGGTCACAGATGAAAGCTGTATTTCTTTGCGGCGGCCGAGGCAAGAGGATGTTTCCTATTGCCGAAGATAAGTTCCTCCTTGATTTCCTCGGGAAACCATTGCTCGAGCATCAGATAAAGGCAGCCTGCGGGGCTGGTCTGAGCGACTTTGCCATCATTGGCAACCCGGACAATATGGAGAAGATAGAGCAGATAACCAGAGGAATCCCTGGAATCAAAGTCGACTTTGCCCTGCAGAAGAGGTCGCTAGGCATCGCTGATGCTCTGAAAAGCGCCGAGCCTTTCCTGGGGGGGCAGCTTCTGGTCATAAACCCTAACGACGTCTTCTCAAGCTCGGCATACACCAAAATCATCTCTGCAGCCAAGAGAAGTCCTGCCTCGTCCTATATCCTGGGTTATCAAGTTCAGGAATACTTCCCCGGAGGCTACCTTCAGGTGAACTCCAGAAATGAGTTACTGCACATCGTGGAAAAGCCCAACCCCGGCGAGGAACCGAGCAATTTAGTGAATATCTTGATTCACTACCATAATGATTCAAAACAGCTTCTACATTATATTGAAACGGTACGAACCACCAAAGATGATGTCTATGAATGCGCCCTGGACAATATGGTGAAGGCAGGGCACAAGATCAAGGTGATTCCCTACAACGATTTCTGGACACCGATAAAATATCCCTGGCATATATTCAAAGTCATGGAGTATTTCCTGGACAACGCCCAGCCGCATATTGCCTCTTCAGCCCGGATCTCTGAAAAAGCGACCATCGAGGGAAAAGTTGTCCTTAGCGAGAATGTCCGGGTATTGGAAAACGCTGTACTTCGAGGTCCCGTGTATATCGGGGCAAACTCCGTCGTTGGCAACAATGCTCTTGTGCGAGACCACAGCCATATTGGTGCTAACTCAGTCATTGGCTATTCCACCGAGGTAAAGCACTCCTATGTCGGTGATAATTGCTGGTTCCATTCCAATTACATCGGTGACTCCATAGTCGACGACAACTGCTCCTTGGGTGCCGGTACTGTGCTGGCTAACTTCCGACTGGACGAAGGGAATATCAAGATAGAAGTGGGTGATAGTCTGGTAGATACCGGCTATGATAAATTGGGGGCAGTTGTGGGTCGAGGCTCCCGCATTGGAGTGAATGCCAGCCTCATGCCCGGGGTCAGGGTAGGCCCCGATTGCTTCGTGGGACCCCAGGTATGTTTGCGTGACGACCTAGCGGCAAACAAGATCATCTTGCTTGAGCCCCGCTACCAAATCACAGACAATAAAACGAAACTTGACGAAGGCAAGAGAAGAGATCTGCTGGACAAGCTAAGTGGGTAACGGAAGGCACAATCCCGACGAAAGGCCCCCTCTGGCGATGTCGTGATCGTCTTTTTCGGACTTGTGGAGGAGAATTATGACTGATGAAAAGCTAAAAACCATGGGCAGGCAGCTAGGTCGCCGGTCGTGGGCAGAACCCTGGAAAATCAAGATGGTAGAGCCCATCAAGATGACCAACAAGG
>CAYGWI010000128.1:0-2552 GCA_964353715.1 uncultured Dehalococcoidales bacterium
TTGATGAGGAAATAATCAAGCATGTGAGTTCAGCGAACATCGCCTGTGGTTTTCACGCCGGTGACCCGGTGGTGATGCAGCAGACGATAAAGCTGGCGAAGACATATGGGGTGAAGGTGGGGGCACACCCTGGCTATCCAGACTTGCTGGGCTTTGGCAGGAGGAACATGGCAGTGGCGCCTGCGGAGGTTAAAAGTTACCTTATTTATCAGATCGGTGCCTTGCAGGCTTTTGCCCGAGTTGAAGGCCTAGAACTGCAACACGTTAAACCACACGGCGCTTTATATAACATGGCGGTCGAGAACCCCAAATTGGCTCGGGCCATCGCAGAGGCAGTTAGGAGTCTAGACGAAGGGTTGATTCTGGTTGTTCTCGCTGGCTCAGCATGGGTTAATATAGCCAAAGAGCAAGGACTAAGAGTAGCTGGGGAAGCTTTTGCCGACCGTGCTTATTCCGCTGATGGAAGCTTGGTACCACGTAGCCAGCCAGGTGCAGTAATAAAAGACAAAAAGGAAGTAGCTGAACGAGTGATTCGCATGATAGAAGAAGGGCAGGTAAAAGCTATCACCGGTGAAGACATCACCATTAAGGCAGATACAATTTGCCTCCATGGTGACACCCCTGGTATTCTGGAACTGGCTATCCATCTGCGAGGTGCGCTACAAGACAGAGGCATTAACATAGCACCTTTAGAAGAGGTGGTAAAGAAATGACGTTAAACCTTGAATCACCAAAGGAAATACGGGCAAGTATTCGCAGAGGTGAATGGACTAAGTCCACCCATGGATTAGCTCCAAGATATGTTAAAGCGAACCCAGTAGTCTTGCCTCAGAAACCAGCTTTTGAATTCCTGCTTTTCTGTCAGCGTAACCCTTCTTCTTGTTGAGAAGGAGGGCGAAGAGGTGCCATGATCTATCCTGAGACGCGATACTTGGTAGCTGGCGACCAGAACATGGTAGTGGAACTCGGCGACGAGGTCGACATAACGCTTAACCAGAAGGTACATAATATGGTTTCGGCCATAAGACAGGCGAGATTTGACGGCATCAGAGAATTGATACCTACCTACCGTTCTGTTTTAGTAAACTACGACCCATCTATCATTAGTTTCGCAGCTTTGCACGACAAGTTAAAGGCCCTGGAGAATAGGCTGGATTTCTCATCCTTGCCTTCACCCCGCGAGGTAGAGATTCCCGTTGTTTTTGGCTATGGCGAGCCATATGAGTCAGATATAGAGTTCGTTGCCCAATACAGCAAACTTGGTTCGGTGCAAGAAGTGATAGAGCTCTTTGCCAGCGGAGACTACCTGGTCTACATGATCGGATTTCTGCCCGGGTTTGCTTACCTTGGTGGGATGCCAAAGAGGCTCGCTACTCCACGGCTGGATAGGCCACGAATTAGTATACCTGCTGGCTCGGTGGGCATCGCCGGCGAACAGAGTGGCATTTATCCACTTGACAGCCCTGGTGGCTGGAGATGTATCGGCCGTACCGCACTCAGATTGTTTGAGCCATCCTGGCAGCCACCATCATTGCTCCAAGCAGGGGACAGGGTGCGCTTTGTTTCGATTAGCCCGGAGCAATATGAGCACATTGCGCTAAAGGTAAAAGAAGGCACATTCAAGATGAAAGTCACCTCGCAATCCTGAGGTTATGGAGTCAAATCATGGAAGTATTTGAGGTGCTTTTGCCTGGACCGCTTGCGACTATACAAGATCTGGGACGATTTGGCTATCAGCAATATGGCGTGCCGCCCTCTGGCGCCATGGATGGGTTGGCACTGCGGACGGCTAACCGTTTGTTAGACAATGATGAATGTGCGGCCGGCTTAGAATGCACCTTTTTGGGACCGAAGTTGAGGTTTCTGAATGATACCTTGATAACCATTACTGGCGGCGACCTGGCTCCTTTACTCAACAATCATCCCCTCCCCATGTGGGAAGTCGTGCAAGTACGAAAAGGAGATATACTTTCCTGGCGCGGCATGCGTACCGGTTGCCGTGCTTATCTTTCAGTAGCTGGTGGTATAGATGTCCCCATGGTATTAGACAGCAAATCGACCTATTTACGCTCTACATTTGGATTTGGCGGGCTAGAAGGTCGTGCCCTCAGAACCGGTGATGTGTTAAGAAGCGTTCCAGTTAGTAGTGGAAAGCTGGAGCACCTAATTGGCCGAAAGGTTCCCAGAGAGCTGATCCCGGAATACAAAAGCTTTGCGGAAATCAGGGTAATAGTTGGCCCCCAGGCCGATCACTTCCCTGAAGAGAGCATCGCCACTTTTTTCGATAGTGAGTATACTATTACACCTGAATCGGACAGAATGGGATATAGACTGGAAGGTCCAGAGATAAAGCATAAAGGTAAGGCAGATACTGTGAGTGATGGTATTCCTTTGGGTGCTGTTCAGGTACCAGGAGACTGCAAACCGATTATACTGATGGTTGACAGACAAGTGACTGGTGGATACACCAAAATAGCTACCGTAATCACGCCTGACATCTCCAAGCTGGGGCAGATGAAGCCAGGTGATAAAATCCGATTCCATGAAGTGAG
>CAYGWI010000129.1:0-2551 GCA_964353715.1 uncultured Dehalococcoidales bacterium
GACTGAGTTGTGATAGGGCCAAGATAGGCACATTCAGTTCCCGGGCTAAGGTCTTTAAGGCACGAGTTATGCCACTGATCTCCTGGACTCGTGTTTCATTCTTGCCGTCGCCTTGTATCAGCTGCAAATAATCGATGACAACAAGGTTGATGCCGCGTTCGAAATGAAGTCGCCGTGCCTTGCTTCTTATATCTGCCACCCGAAGCATGGGGGAATCATCAACATAGATGGATGTCTCAGATAGAACGCCGCTGGCTTGCATGATTTTTGTCTCATCCCTCTCACTAAAGCGCCAAAGGCGAACCTTTGTAGAATCAACCCCGGATTCGCTGGCTAGAAGCCTCTGTACTACTGCGTCTCGAGACATCTCCAAACTGAATAACGCAATACAGGCCTTCTGGTTAATAGCGGTATTCCTAGCAACATTTAGGGCTAAACTGGTTTTACCCAGACTGGTCTTGGCGGCTAGAACGATTAAATCAGTCCTCTGTAATCCTCCTAGAAAATCATCTAAGGCAGTAAAACCAGTTAGAATGTGCGGTATTTCACCTGCCCTAAGCGCAGTAGCCGGCCCGCCTCCCTCAAAATATTGACCCAGAAGCTCACGAATCGGAACAAGGCCTCGAAGACCCTGTCTGGCTCGTACTTTGAATAGGATATCTTCAGCGTCATTGAGGCTAGCCTCAACATCCGGGCTGGCTTCGTAGCCAAGGGCCGCGATTTGCCCGGCGGCGGCGATCAGTCGCCGCATCACTGCTGTATTGGATACTATTTGAGCGTAATATTCAACGTGGAGGGATGTGGGCACATTGCTTATTAAATGGCTTAAGAAGGCGGCACCACCAATGTGTTCCAGCTTGTCCAGGCGCATTAGCTCATGGGCCGCTGTAATCTGGTTTATGGCTTCGTTGCGTTGATAAAGGGAAAGACAAGCTTGGTAAATCGCCCGGTTTGTTTCTGAAAAGAAATCCTCAGACTTTAGAGACGCAGCAATCTTCAGTATGGCATCGGGGTCAATAAGCAGAGACCCGATTACTGCCTCTTCGGCTTCAATATCATGAGGTGGTAACTTCCCCTCGACCACGCCTACTCTTTCTCCTCCTCTTTCCCTTTCGTCTGTTTCTTTTTCGCTTGTTTCTTCTCTTTCACCTTCTTTTTCTCTGCTTTTTGCTCTGTCTCTGCCTCTTTCTCCTTCTCCTCCGCCTTAGGTTGCTTTTTCTCCGCTTTCTTCTCTGGCTCTATCTCTTTCTCTTCTTCCTCGATAACCACCGCAATCTTTGGCTTAATGTCGCTGGCTAACCTGACCGCTACTTCGTAGCTACCGGCTTGGCGGATAGGTTTCTCAATATCTATCTTCTTTTTGTCAATAGCAAATCCTATGGCCCGACTTAACTCCTCAGCTACGTCGGCAGCGGTGATAGAGCCAAACAAGCGTTCTCCGCCCCCCATGCGAGCCTTAAGATGAATTTCCCTTCCCTCAATTTGCTGAGCCAGTTCAGTTAATTTCTCTCGGTCGATAATCTCCTCAAGCTTCTTCCTCTCCAGCTTGGACTCTACCTGCTTCGTGATTGTGAGCGTAGCTATTGAAGCTAGCCCCCGAGGCAGAAGGAAGTTCTTGGCAAAACCTTTGCTCACCTCCTTTATCTCTCCGGCTCTTCCCGTCCCTGGGATGTCTTCTAAAAAAACTACTTTCATAAAATCCCTCGCTTTACTCAGAATGACAAAAATCTCACTGCTGATATGGCAGCTGTAGCACCATCTCCAGCAGCAGTTATGGCCTGCCTGGCTGAATTGTGGCGGACATCTCCAGCAGCAAATACTCCTGGGATCTTCGTTTCCATGAGCTCATTGGTGATTATGTAGCCCTCTTCGTCCAAAGGTAACAATCCCCGCCACTGAGCACTATTGGGCTCCGAGCCGATGGCCACAAAAACACCTGCTAGCTGTAATATTGATATTTTATCATTCTTGATGTTTTTCAGCCTGAGTTGCTTAACTACTCCATCGCCTTCGATCTGGGTTACCATAGTATCCCAAATAAATTCTACCTTTGGTTCGGCTGTAGCCCTTTCCTGAAATATCTTACTGGCTCGGAGCTGGCTCCGACGGTGGATGAGCTTGACCGAGGAGGCAAATTTGCCAAGGTGGAGAGCCTCGGTGACGGCACTATCGCCGCCGCCTATAACAGCCACTGTCTTACCTTTGAATAGAGGGGCGTCACAGGTGGCACAATAGGAAACTCCCTTGCCCACAAATTTATCTTCCCCGGGCACGTCTAGCTTGCGAAACTGCGAGCCGGAGGCGATGACTATCGATTCAGCGAGAAAATCGCCTTCGCCGGTGCTGACTAGATTATGCCTGTGGCCGGGCACTACTGTGCTAACCTCGGCAAGCAAGGTTTCCAATCCATAGCTAGTGGCCTGCTCAAAAATGAGCTGTCCCAACTCAATACCCGAGATACCTCTGGGAAAGCCAGGGTAATTCTCCACTCGCTCGGCGTTAGTTATTTTCCCGCCAATTATTCCCTGCTCGATAAGCAGACTGTTAAACC
>CAYGWI010000130.1:0-2539 GCA_964353715.1 uncultured Dehalococcoidales bacterium
CCTGCTGGGCCAGGGCAGGGATGAGCACGGTGAACAACGGCAACCCCTGTTGAGAGCTTTCCAGTGCTACCTCGTTCCATACGGGAGGGACTTCCTGTGGTCTTATGTTCTCCTTCCCTTGGGCCAGTACCTCAGGTATTGCCCGTAACCTGCCCAGAGCTTTCTCCAGCCGCTCTTCCAGTGGGGCAAACTCCTTAATCAGCAACAGAAAGACTCCGCCCATGCACTCATCGGAATATGTGCCGGGGTTGCGGAGGTGACTCTTGAACTTCTCAAGGTCGCGCAGAATCGACTTGGACACCTGCACCATCAAGCGCTGGTCAATCCTGGCATCGGTATCAAAGCTCGCCGTGTCGAAGCTGGCAAATTCCTCCATGGCACCTTTGACTTCCCCCCGCTGTCGTTCCAGCCCGGCCTTGCTGTAATCAGCCAGACGGTCATCAAAGCGGTGGTCGCCCAGTTGTGTGGCAGCTACGGGGGCCTCTTTCATGAGTCTGTCGATGAATTTCCCGGCTCGACGGTAGAATTCCGCTTGCTCAATTTTCTTCATTGTTACCCTCCTTAGTTCAATATCATTGATCAGGGCTATTGGACGCCGTCAAGGTGATATCCCTCATCGAAGCCCAAACACGCGCTTTGCATTGTCGCAGAGGAACAGTCTCTTCACTTCATCGCTGAGTCCCAGAGTATCAAGGTCTTTCAAGCACGTCGCTGCCGTCACCATCGGGTAATTGGTTCCGAACATGACCTTCTTTTTGCCGTTCTTCTTGATGTAATCCACTAGTTCCACCGGATATCTCTTGGCGATATAGGCTGAGGTGTCTATGTAGACATTTTCGTGTTTCGTTGCCACCGCTATCATTTCCACCGTCCAGGGATAGCCGATGTGCCCCCCGACAATCCTGAGTTCGGGAAATTCAATGGCCACTTCGTCAATATAAGGGATGGGCCGTCCCGGTTCCGAAGGACAAAGAGGACCCGTATGGCCGACCTGGCAGCAAAACGGAATTCCAAGCTCGATACACTCGGCGTATAAGGGATAATAGCGCCTGTCAGTCGGAGGCAGGTTCCAGTACCACTGGACAATTCTCAAGCCCTTGAAGCCAAGCTGACGCACGCAGCGCCTCAGCTCTCGAACGCCATCCATAGGTCTGTACAAATCAACCGACGCGATTCCCACAAAGCGATCAGGATACCTTTTGACAATAGCTGCCACCTCGTCGTTGGATATGGTTGGCCCCTGTGGGCCCCACCAGGCACATATTAGACCTAGCTGGACCCCCGCTTCATCCATGGCGCCGATGGTGAACTCCACTGGAATATCTCCGGTCAATTTCTCCTGGCCTGTCCATTTGCGCAGAGAATCAAAAATAGGCTGGTTTATATGTTTAGGTGTCGGGTGCTGCATCCAGACGTCGATGATTCCGTAATCTTTCGCCACGATATCCTCCTATTGGGAAGAACTCAAAAATCTTACGCCGTGAACATATTACAACTGTAATAGGAAGACCGCAACTTGGCCATTTCCCAGCCCTCTGTGATAAGCCCTGACTGCCGCCCGAAGTGAGATGAATCGAATTAACGAGGTGGTGGGCCATTGTGGACTCGAACCACAGACCCCAGTCTTATCAGGACTGTGCTCTAACCAACTGAGCTAATGGCCCCCGGCAGGCAAAATATAGCTTTTGTGAGAGTGCCTGTCAAGCTACGGTGCATTCGCCTTGACTAGACTTTTTCCCGGCCTGTTATGATGACGTCCTTCCCTTTTCTTGCCAGAGAAGAGATACGGTACGCTTTATGACTTCGTAACTGAAGCCGCGGTAAGCAAGGTAACTTGATAGACGGCGGTAAAAGCCCGGATAATCCAGATGGGCAAGGGACGGCAAACGGCCAGACCCTAGCTTATAGGCAATCTCTTCGTCATCCATATCCTGGGTCACCTGCTCAATGATTTCGGCGGCTACTTTCTTGTCTCTTAATTCTTTCTTTAGCAATCTTTTACTCTTAGGCCTGAAGGATAGGCGATTCTCCTTCCAGAATTGGGCGAAGGCAAAATCATCGCTCAACTTTTGCTCCCCGAGTTTGACGATTGCTGTCTCGCTCACCTCGTTAGGAAAACCGCGTTTGTGAAGCCACTGTCTGATTTCCCCTTCGCTGCGTGGGCGATAACTGAGATAGTAATAGGCGGCATCAAGGCAATCTTGTAAGGAATTACTATCTGTCAACTGGCCTCTTTCTGAACGGAATCAAGCTTCTTGTGGGAAGGTTTCCGAACTTTCTCCGAGGGAGATGCTGGGAACGGCTTTCGAGGCCCTTATTTTTTCTTCCAGTTGTGCAGCCAGTTCAGGATGCTGCCTCAGGTAGTCCTTGGCGTTTTCCCTGCCCTGCCCCAGCTTCGTGTCGCCATAGGCAAAGAAGGCGCCTGCTTTCTTTACTAGGCCTGTTACCACTCCAAGGTCAACAAGGTTCCCCTCTTTGCTTATGCCGTGATTAAACATGATATCGAATTCAGCGCTGCGAAAGGGAGGAGCCACCTTAT
>CAYGWI010000131.1:0-2531 GCA_964353715.1 uncultured Dehalococcoidales bacterium
GCATTACTCCCATAACATCCCTGGCGGCAGCAAGGTACATGAAAACAAAAGTCCCGAACATGGATATTCCTGATATGATTATTGAACGCCTCAAGAATGTTCGTAATAAAGAGGAAGCAGCAGAGGAAGGCACAAGGATTGCCGTGGAAACTATAAATCAACTAAAGGAAATCGAAGGAGTGGCTGGCGTCCATATTATGACTCTGCAGCGGGAGGAACTTATTCCCAAGATCTGCAACGCTGCCAACCTCTACCCTCGCCCTTAAGCGCTGGCGAGGGACGAAGAATTTGGAACTTCAGTTCACCACAATGTTATTTCCTACAAAGCGTCTATACCTTCTCCACTTTAACTGCTGCAACTTTGAACTCGGGGATTTTGGCCACCGGGTCGAGCTTGGGATTGGTGAGGATATTAGCAGCGCTTTCAGCAAAATGGAAAGTCATAAACACCACTCCTGAGGGCATCGCCTCCGTTACTTTGGCCTTGGCAATGACTTCACCGCGCCGGGAGCTGACCTTAACCCTGTCACCCTGAGCTATATCAAGTTGTGAAGCATCCTGAGGGTTGATTTCCACCACACCTTCAGGCTCTATGATGTTAAGCCCAATTACCTTACGGGTCATCGTCCCTGTGTGGTAATGATATAGACTGCGCCCAGTGGTGAGAATCAAAGGATAGTCTGCATCCGGTATCTCCCCCGGCGGAACATATTTCAGCGGGATAAATCGGCCTTTCCCCCTAACACAAGTATTCGTGTGCAATATCGGTGTGCCGGGATGGTCGTCAACAGGACAAGGCCACTGGAGTCCCCCATTCTCTAATCTCTGGTAACTTATGCCGCGGTAACTAGGAGTAAGTTTACGGATTTCTTCCAATATGTCAGAGGGGTGGTTGTATTCAAAGCCTTTGGCCCCCAACCTTCGGGCTATCTGGCAAACAATCCACCAATCAGGTCTAGAATTGCCGATTGGCTCAATAACTTTTCTCACTCGTTGCACCCGGCGCTCAGTGTTAGTGAAGGTGCCGTCTTTCTCTACAGAGCTGGCTGCGGGCAGAATGACATGAGCAAAACTTGCCGTCTCAGAAAGGAATATGTCCTGAACAACAAAAAACTCCAGCTGCGCCAACGCCTTCTGGACATGTTGGACATCAGGGTCGCTTAATGCCGGGTTCTCACCAATCAGATACAGCGCCTTTATGTCTTTGCCGTAAGCGGCTTCCACCATTTCAACCAAAGTCAGCCCTGGAGAAGGAGGCAAAGAACACCCCCAGCCAGCCTCAAACTTCCCCCTGGAAACTGGATCGCTTACTGCCTGATAGCCAGAATAGACATTGGGAAGCGCTCCCATATCACAAGCGCCCTGCACATTGTTTTGCCCCCTGAGTGGATTGACCCCGCTTGAGGGCTTCCCTATGTTCCCGGTAAGCATGGCCAGATTGGCAGTAGCCAGCACATTGTCGGTGCCATGAGAATGCTGGGTAATGCCCATAGAATAAATGATACTGGCAGGATTATTGCCAGCAAACATGCGAGCAGCTTCTATTATCTTGTCTTTCGACACCTTGGTAACCTGCTCGACAAAATCAAGGTCAAAATCCTTTAATGATTCCCTGAAAGCATCGAAATTTTCACACCTATCCTTGATAAAAACCGAGTCAAATAGTTTCTCCTCCACCATAACCCGCATCATCCCCATAAGCAGGGCAACATCTGTGCCAGGACTATGCCGAAGCCAAAGGCTAGCAAAGCGACAGAGGTCTATCTCCATGGGATTAGCTACAATGAGCTTGCCGGCGCTTTTTACTGCCCTTATTATCTCAAGTCCAATCACAGGGTGGGCTTCTGTGGTATTGGTGCCAATAGCCAAAATACAGGCGGCGTTGCCAATTTCGCTGATGGAATTAGTCATAGCTCCACTGCCAAAGCTTTGCGCCAGGCCAGCTACAGTGGGGGCATGACACAGCCGGGCACAGTGGTCAACATTGTTAGTGCCCAACGCTGCCCTCGCGAATTTCTGTATGACATAGTTCTCTTCATTGACGCACTTGGCTGAGGCGATGACGCCTATTTCACGCGGCGCATAGCCTCTCAATTTATTTGCCACCAGGTCTAGCGCTGTGTCCCAAGATGCTTCTTTCAATTCCCCATTTCTTCTTATCAAAGGAGTGGTCAACCTCTCAGGGTGATGGACAAACTCCGCGATGCCGAACCGGCCTTTGACACATGCCTGCCCACGATTAGCCGGGCCGTCCGGATCAGGCTTGGAAGCTATTATCCTTTCATCCTTCACTTCCAGCCTGAGTTGACAGCCGACGCCGCAATATGGGCAGATTGTAGTAACTATACGGTCGGGCTTGGCAATTTCCCGGGTACTCAAATCAGTGAGGGCATTTGTGGGGCAGGAATCAACACAGGCACCGCAGAACTTACAGCCAACCTCTCGAAGGGTCCGCCCACCCAGGGGGGCAATAACATGGCACTGGAGGCAGCGTTGAGCTTCAGCAACCGCTGTCTCCCAATCCATTCCCT
>CAYGWI010000132.1:0-2518 GCA_964353715.1 uncultured Dehalococcoidales bacterium
GAAAATTGGCGCATTCGCCAGTGAGGAGGCATTGTGGGATACGCTGCACGACGTTTTTGGAGTTACTATTCCTTGAACTTCTTGAAGACAAGGGTGGCATTGACTCCACCAAAGCCAAGGGCGGTGGAAAGAGCTATGTTCACCACCGCCTTTCGGGCAATGTTGGGGACATAGTCTAAGTTGCATTCGGGGTCGGGGGTATCATAGTTTATGGTCGGCGGTATAATACCGTCCCTGATAGTAAGAATAGTGAAGATAGCTTCTACTCCGCCTGCCGCTCCTAACAGCTGTCCAAGCATAGATTTGTTGGAGCTGATGGGCACCTTCTTGCTGTGTTCGCCCAGGGCTGCCTTTCCAGCTTTGGTCTCTGATACATCGTTGATGGCGGTAGATGTTCCGTGGGCGTTGATATAGTCAACGTCCTTAGGCGAGATAGCAGCGTCACTCAGGGCTGGCTTAAGACACCGTCCTTGATTCTCCCAATCAGGCTCAGTTACATGAAAGCTATCGATGTTGGAGCCATAACCGATAAGCTCGGCATAGACTTTGGCCTCCCTTCGCATAGCTGACTCCATTTCCTCCAAGATGACAACCCCGGCACCTTCTCCGATTACGAAACCATCACGGTCTTTTTCAAAGGGACGGCTTGCCTTCTCGGGCTCATTATTCCTTCGGGACAGGGCTCTCATTTTGTCAAATCCGGCAAGGGCGATGGGGAGAATGTAGGCATCGCTGCCTCCAGCAATCATGGCATCTGCCTCGTCATATTGGATGAGCCTGTAAGCGTCACCGATGCAGTTGTTTCCGGTGGCACAGGCAGTAACGACGCATTTGCTCGGTCCCCGGGGCGCCAAAATCCATGGATACCTCCCCTGCCGCCATGTTCGCTATGAATCCAGGAGCAAAGAAGGGGGAGACTCTTTCTGGACCCTCATTAGCAAGGGCATGAAGGTTCTTTTCATACATACTCATGCCGCCGGCACATGAGCCCAGCACTACTCCTACCCTGCTGGCATTGTTCTCATTGATAGTCAATCGAGCATCATCTACTGCCATGCGCGCAGCCACCAGTGCATATTGTATGAAGGGGTCTGTCCGTCTGATTTTCTTCTTATCCAAAAAATCTTCAGGATAGAAATCCCTTAGCTCAGCGGCAATTTGCACATTGAAACAGGAAGGATCGAACTTGGTGATTCTGACTACACCTGATTTACCCTGGCACAGTTTTTGCCAGGATTCCTCAACGCCCGTAGCTAATGGAGTAACAGCACCCAGTCCGGTGATTGCTACCCTTCTTCTAAATGCTCTGTTCACGCTTGTTCAACACTCATCTCCCGGCCTGAAAGACTTGCCAAGCTGGTCTTCCGGTTTTGTTGGCATGACACGAGCAGTAAAGAGAGGCATGTGTGCCCACTCCGGCAATCGCTACCTTTTAGATTTTTGATTCGACGTAGTCAACTGCGTCTTGAACAGTCTGCAGATTTTCCGCGTCCTCATCGGGGATTTCAATTTTGAAGGCGTCTTCAACCGCGGTAATCAATTCAATGAAGTCCAGGCTATCGGCATTAAAGTCATCGACAAATGATGCTTGGGGCACCACTTCCGATTCATCAACCTCCAGCAATTCCACGATCAACTTCTTTAATTGTGCAAAGGTCTCGGTCTCGCTCATTCTCTCATTCCCTTTCTGGCTCTAGTTTCTTACGTGTTGCCTCAATCATGGCCTGTATTATATCACCCGTCGCGCTGTCAAGGGAATTCAGTGACGTACAAAGTGATTATGGAAACATTGAGGTGAATTCTTGGCTCCCCGGGTAGGATTCGAACCTACAACCAAGCGGTTAACAGCCGCCCACTCTACCATTGAGCTACCGGGGAACGAATACCCTGGCGTAACTGTCTAGGCGCACTGGCACTAATTTTGGCATTTTCTGGAATTTTCCTCAAGATGCCTCTCTTGAATGACTGCCTCAAAGCCACTGTGCATCCTCCCCGTGTCTGCAACGAATCTGAGGTCTGGCATACCCCGCCTGCTATTTACCTTGTCTCCCTCTGAGAGACATAACCTTCGTCAGCAGGCAAATCCGGCTGCTGAGCAGCTTGCACCGCTAGCTCGTCGCAGCGTGTATTCTCCGGGGTCCCCGCGTGTCCTTTAACCCAGCTAAACTGTACCTCATGATGCTCGCACAGTCGCAGGAGTCTCTCCCACAGGTCTGGATTCAACGCCTTTTCCCGTTTATTGCGCTTCCATCCCTTTATTCTCCATCTCTGAACCCATCCTCTCGACATCGACTTGATTAGGTACTCGGAATCGCTACACAGAGTCACATTGCATTTCTCTTTTAGAGCCTCTAATCCGACAATCGCAGCCATTATTTCCATTCTATTATTGGTAGTCTTGCGATAGCCTCCTGATAGCTCTCTTCTATGACCCTGATAAAGCAGTACTGCGCAGTAGCCGCCCGGGCCAGGATTTCCCGAGCATGCGCCATCGGCATAGATAGTGACGCGTTTGGTT
>CAYGWI010000133.1:0-2498 GCA_964353715.1 uncultured Dehalococcoidales bacterium
CCAACATGGCTGCTCCTCCTAAACAGTGGCGGATTGGAATGCCTCAGCTTAGTGGGCAGTACGCCTGAGCTGCGGTCCCGCCCGAAGCCACTGCTTCGAGTAACTGGCCGGTCACCCAAGGAGCGACCATACAATTAATCGGTGGCCCCGATGGCATGGCTAGCTACAACTGGACTGGTCCTGGTGGTTGGACAAGCGACCTTCAGAATCCCACTCGCCCCAATGCCACTGGAGATATGGCGGGGACTTATACCTCGACAGCAACCGACAGCAACGGCTGCTCTGATGATGACACCACCAATGTGGTGGTAGAGGCGACGATACCGCAGTCGCTGTGGGGGAGAGACTCCTCTGGGCAGTGTAACGTTGAGAGTTGGGCCGACATCGTTCAGGTGGCAGCCGGCGGTTCCAGTATATTGTTCGGGCTTGTCAAGAGCGCTCACACGGTTGGACTTAGGAATGACGGCACCGTGATCGCCGTGGGAGATAATGGCTATGGGCAATGTGATGTCGGCAACTGGACGGACATCGTCCAGATCTCCACGTGCGACTGGCACACGGTTGGGGTTAAGTCCGACGGCACGGTGGTCGCTGTGGGAGAGAACTCCTTGGGGCAGTGCAACATTACCGGCTGGGACCTGGATTGAGCTCCGCACCTGGCCATGTTAGTGTGAGTGGCAAGAAAACGACACAGAGACCCAGGGTATAGCTGAGGCAGAATCGCACAATAGCCTGGAATGTTGCACATTAACTTGGATTGTTACTTCTGGCGTAACGATTTAGCGTTTTGTTAGTCCTGAATTCCAGGGGCACCATACCAATTAAGCCTGCTACGGATCAGGTATTATTTCCCCGGAATACCATGGCAAAGTGAACAATCCGATGGAAAGTGTAATGTCACCTGGTTGCACGAAAAGATGGAATGTTTGACAAACCCCGTGTGAACTAACTAAGCTTGATAGCGATTGGGTGCTGCCCCTATTGAACCGGCTCTCAAGAGAGTTTGAAGACATGGGTGGGATGGACATAATTAAACTGATCGTAAGTATAGCCGCCTGTGAAGGCGCGGGTGGCATCGGTGCCATCTTCACCACCCGTGCAAT
This sequence comes from uncultured Dehalococcoidales bacterium, assembly GCA_964353715.1. Lineage (GTDB taxonomy): Bacteria > Chloroflexota > Dehalococcoidia > GIF9 > AB-539-J10 > RBG-13-51-36. Next base: position 1,104 of record CAYGWI010000133.1, read on the forward strand.
CTCCGCCTGGTATGCGGGACTCAAGAAACCAACCTTTACTCCACCTAATTCAGTCTTCGGACCTATCTGGATCACTCTTTACCTTCTGATGGGTGTAGCCGTTTTCTTGGTCTGGCGGGAAGGATTGGGTCAAGAAGGGGTAACAATAGCCTTTGTAATATTTTGGGCTCAACTGGTTCTGAACATCCTGTGGTCGGTAATCTTTTTTGGACTTAAGTCGCTTTTTGGTGGAATGGTGATGATTCTGCTTCTCTGGATAGCCATACTGATTAACATCATTGCATTCTTTGGCGTATCCCCCTTAGCCGGCTGGCTTCTCATCCCATACATAATCTGGGTGAGCATTGCCGCTAATCTGAACGTGCAGGTCTGGAAACTGAACAGATAATCACTCCTAAACATCAATTCCTTCAGGTAACGAAACGGCTCTTTGTGTGATGACGCACACTTGATAACTGCACCTGATCAATTGAATATCGGACACGCGCAACCCGAATGGGTCCGCATTTTCGGTCGAATAAGACAGAAGGGGGCAAGTTGTAAATACATAGCACTTTGGTATAGTATAGACAGCACAAATCAGCGAGTTGTCATGAAATAGTAAGGAGGACCTAAATATGGCAGTCAATCCTGAACAGGAAAGGACAGTGTTGAGATTGTGGCTTTTGTTGCGCCGGGTAGGCGATGCGCTTAATCTTTGCCTGGACGCGCTGTATAGTAAATACGGGATTACCAATGAGCAGTCTGGAGTGCTTGGGGCTATTAAAACCCGTGGTCCTTTGAAACCATCTGAGCTGGCCTCGATTCTGGAACGCAGCCCGAACAGCATAAGTATGCTCGTCGACCGTATGGTCAAAGCTAATCTGGTCAAGAGGACAAGGGACAGGAAGGACCGAAGGGTGGTGTTTGTTACTATGACCGATAGGGGGAGGCAGGCGATTGACCCAGCGGTTCCAGAAGGCTGGGAACTGATACACAAAGTCCTGTCACCGCTGTCATACGATCAGCAGCGTGGCCTGGCGGATATGCTTGAGACGGTGAGAGCCGAGTTAGTTCGCTGCTTGAATCCGGAAATGGATATGACGGAAATTCTCGAGAAGAGTCTTACAAGAGACCCTGGTTTATATAAACGGATGGTGAAGAACGTCCTTTCGTCTGGCTATGAAGCCAAACGCGAGAGCCGGGAAAAGAGAAAGACTGTGCGACGGAGATAGCTAAGTTCACTCTTGCCAGATGGCTTGTAGCTCCTGAGAGTCCACACTAATCTCTGCAGAACGAGATATGCTTCGCGTTTCAACCCACAGGTAGAACACCTTAGCCATCACTAAAGACCTCCTACGTTCTGACTAGTGCACGAAAGCCAGTTTGGCACATCGGTAATCAGGCATATCAAAC
>CAYGWI010000134.1:0-2494 GCA_964353715.1 uncultured Dehalococcoidales bacterium
CTCCCGGAGTGGATATTTTTGGGGTGCAAATGCTTGCCCCAACCTTGTTACAAGCCGCAAGCGAAGAAGTAAAAAGACAATTCCTGCCACCTATCGCCCGTGGAGAAGTTATGTGGTGTGAGCTATGGAGCGAACCCAATGCCGGCTCCGACCTGGCTTCTCTCTCTGCGACAGCCATAAAGAAGGGCGACGAATACGTCATAAACGGGCAGAAAACCTGGAATACCGGCGCTCACAAAGCTGACTGGGGGTTCGGCGTGTTCAAGACGGACCCAGCTGCTCGAAAACATCACAACATGACCTTCATTCTGCTTGATATGAAGACGCCGGGGATCACGATAAGGCCAATTCCATACCTCGATGGCCATGCTCCCTATTGCGAGGTTTATTTCGACGATGTCCATGTGCCAGCCAAAAACATTGTCGGCCAAGAACACGAAGGCTGGGCCGTTGTGAATCTCTTGGCTGGTTTCGAGAGGTCGGGTATAAACGAAATCATGAGCATGATCCGTGGGCTGGAACAGGTGGTGACATTCTGCAACCAGACCAAACGGCATGGGCAGCCATTGGCCAAGAACCCGCTTGTCCGTAACAGGCTGGCTGAGCTAGCTTGCCAGTTGGAGGCAGCCCGTGCTCTGGCATACCGTGTCGCTGATTTACAGAACAGAAACGAAATGTCTCTAATGGATGCCGCGGCAGGCAAAATCCTCTTCAGCGAACTGGGCGAGCGTTTTGCCTTTGTGGTTACAGACATTATGGGTCCCTACGGTCAGGTCAAGACTTCTCGATGGGCTCCTTTAGATGGGGTGTGGGAGAGAATGTTCCACGAGCATTTCATAACCACGATATCCATGGGAACAAATGAGATACAAAGGAATATCATCGCCTGGTACGGGCTCGGCTTACCCAGGATAAGATAAACCGAACTTCGATAAGGAGGAATCATGGACCTTAGATTTACCGAAACACAAGAAATACTGAAGAAGATGGCACGGGATTTTCTCACTACGGAATGTCCCAAGACCCTGGTAAGAAAACTCGAACAGAGCACGGAAGGGTACTCTCCCGAAGTCTGGAAGAAGATGGCGGAACTGGGCTGGATGGGGCTAGTCATACCTGAGGAATACGGCGGTATGGGTTACACCTTCCAGGACCTCGTTGTTCTCTTGGAGGAGATAGGCAGAAATATCCTTCCCGGGCCATTAATAGCTACTGTGACCAGCACCTTCCCCATACTCCAGGCAGGGACTGAAGAGCAAAAGAAGGATTTGCTTCCCAAAATAGCTCGAGGCGAATTAATTCTTACCACGGCTCTCCTCGAAGCTGAGGGCGTCTTCGATGCCTCCGGAATCACCGTTAAGGCAACACCAAAAGGAAATGATTTCATAATAAACGGTACCAAGCTCTTCGTCGAAATGGCCCATGTTGCCAACTCCATCCTCTGCGTTACAAGGACAAAAGGTGGTGCTTCACCCGAGAAGGGAATCACCCTTTTCATTGTGGACTCCAAAACTCCGGGAATAAGTCGCGAGGTGATGCCTACCACCGCTGCCGACAAGCTATGCGAAGTTCGTTTCAAGGACGTCAGCGTGCCCAAGAAGAATATGCTGGGCAAACTGGATGAGGGCTGGTCCATTATGGAAATGATGTTGCGTAAGGGCGCCATCGCTAAGTGCGCCGAATCTATAGGTGCTATAGAGACCTGTGTGGAGATGACCGTGGCCTACTCCAAAGAGAGGGTTCAATATGAGAGGCCCATAGGCTCTTTCCAAGCGCTTCAACACAAGATGGCTGACATGTGGACCGGGATGGAAACCAGCCGTTTTCTGGTTTATGAAGTAGCCTGGATGGAGTCGGAGGGACTTCCCTGCGCTAAAGAGGCCTCTATGGCAAAGGCGTATGTCAACGAGGTCTACAAGGATGTTAGCAAGTGGGCGGTGAGACTGCACGGGGCAATCGCTACCAGTGCTGACCACGACATACCCCTTTATTACCGCAGAAGCAAGGCCGCAGATATTGCCTTTGGCAACACTGATTTCCACAGGGAGATAGTCGCCGAGAAAATTGGACTGGTCTGAAAGCCTGTCCTACGATAGGTAGCTTTCTAGCGCCGATTTGTGGAAAGCCATCTTCTGCCGGTCCGCATTTAACACTACCCGACGACTCCTGAGATTGGAGGCCCGGATGTTCTATCTGCCGAAGTTGGCATCGGCACTAGTGGCAGAGTCTATGGGTTATTATTCCGTGCCTTGTACCTGTACAGGTTGGATAAGGCCTTAATGGAGGCACCAAGCGCGGGATATACAGGGAACCGTTCGCTTTCGAAAGCCTTCTTTGCCAGCAAGTGATACTTTCTATCCTCTTCATCTTCCGAATAGGCATCGAGTGAAACGCAAATCATTACGGTCTTGCCCATTTCATCTCGAGCATATCTGCACCCCTGCACCATGATCTTGACCAATTCCTTCAGGAAGTTCTCCGTTGCCTGTCCAAA
>CAYGWI010000135.1:0-2471 GCA_964353715.1 uncultured Dehalococcoidales bacterium
CCGGCACGTTTGGCAGCAATGAAGTGCCCCAATTCGTGGAGACACATTGCCACGAGTAGAGCCACGACGAAGAGGACGATGATTATAGCCACGCTCATCTCTTATCTCTTTTTCCCGTGTCTGTTTCTTCTCTCAGGCTTCCGGCAACGACCAGGGGAAATGCTCGTGGCGCACTCTCTGGCCCAGTCGTCGGCAGCCAGTATTTCCTCCAGGGTCGGCTGGCTGACGTTCCGATGTTGGTCAAGTGTTTTTTGCACGATCTCGGCTATATCGGTGAAATGTATTCTATGGCTGAGAAAGAGTTCTACAGCCACCTCATCCGCGGCACAAAGCACTGCCGGGTAGGTTCCTCTCGATTTGCCAGCCTCCAGAGCCAGTCTGAGACAGGGAAACCTGTCAGAGTCTACAGGCTCAAACGTCAGGGAGTTGACCTGATTCCAATCAAGGCGGGGCAGTTCCGGATTGGGCCACCTTCGCGGATAGGAAAGAGCATATTGAATGGGCAGTCTCATATCAGGCCAGCTAAGCTGAGCTTTCAGGGAACCGTCTGCAAATTCCACCATGGAATGAACAATAGACTGAGGATGGATCAGTACTTCAATACTATCAAAAGGGAAAGAGAAAAGCCAATGAGCTTCGATGACCTCCAGTCCCTTATTCATGAGCGTTGCGGAATCTACGGTTATCTTCCTTCCCATCTTCCACACGGGGTGTCGGAGAGCTTGCTCCGGAGTCACCTCAGCTAATTGTGCCTGTGAATAGCGGTAGAAGGGTCCTCCAGAGGCAGTGAGAAGAAGCCTCCGCGGTCTGGTTTCTTCCCCTTGCAAACATTGCCGGATGGCACTATGCTCGCTATCGATAGGTAGAATTTGAGCGTGGTGGATGCTGGCTTCGCGGACAACAATTTCACCAGCCATCACCAATACTTCCTTGCTAGCCAGGGCCACTGTCTTGCCAGCCCGCAAAGCTGCCAGAGTGGGGTTCAGGCCGGCCTTACCCACGGTGGCAACGACAACGAAATCGACCTCGGGATGGCTGGCTATGTCTTCTGCGGATAGGAATTGTCCACCGTGGCTAACATTGAGCTTGACCGAAGAACAAAACATCTTGGGCTGAAATTCCCGAATTTGTCTTTCCAGAAGCCCGAGGTTTTTGTTGCCTGTCAGGGCTACTACTTCCAGCTCGTCAGGGAGGGCACGAACTACATCTAGAGCCTGCTGTCCTATGGAGCCTGTCGAGCCCAGGATGGCTATTCTCTTCACAGCACCCATACTGCGTAATAGTATATCACTGCCCCGACGAATATGAGGCTATCGAAGCGGTCGAGGATGCCACCATGCCCCGGCAGCAAGTTGCCTGATTCCTTGACCCCCATATTGCGCTTGAGCAAGGACTCAATCAAGTCGCCAAGCTGAGCAAAGAGGCCGACGAGAAAGCCCAGGAGCATAATTTGCCAGTATCTAAAAACAAAAGGAGCCCCTACCTTAACAGAAATCAGCTCAAGAACCATCGCTATGACAATAGCGGCGAGGACGGCGCTTACTAATCCCCCTAGCGCGCCTTCCCGGGTTTTGGCTGGGCTTATCGCAGGGGCCAGCTTGTGCTTCCCCATTGCCCGTCCGATGAAATAGGCGCCCGTATCGTTGGCAAATGTGGTCAGCATGGCCAGGTAAACCCAGTTTCGGCCGTCCTCTAAACCGCGCAAATTCAGCCAGTAGCTGAGCATCCAACCTACGTAGAGAGCACCGACTATTGTCCATGCCCAGTCGCGGAATGCCTTTTCTCTCGACCGCCGGAGCAACAGGCAAATCAAGGAAGCTACCACTGTGGCGGTAATGACTATCGGCAAGAGGTCGGGATTGGCGTAATGGGGACTTATGACAAGCGCCAGCGTCCATAACAAACCCAGATAAAGCAGGGGCTCTCTCCTGTCGAAATTGGCCATGTGGTAGAACTCGAAAGTGCCGGCTAACGCCGCTGCAGCTATGAGAAGACTGAACCAGGGCCAGGGGTCACCAAACCAGATAGCAAGAACAATGAGGGGGAGGCCTACGGCGGCAGTAATGACTCTGTACCTGAGCACAAGTCTATTCTAGCAGCTTTTGAGCGGTCACAGGCTAGCCGGTGTCCAGCCTCGCGAATGGGTTTGTTTGAATTAGCGGCACATGTGCTATCCAGTACTGAGTGGCAGCGAAAAATTTGAGGGCAAACTGCCAACTGGCGAAAGACAGAGATTCCAGTAGATCTAGCGAGGGCTGCCAAAGAGTCGAAAGGCTCGTGGGCTCGAACTATATTTCCTGTATTTCCTTTTCCTTGCGCTGCCCCAATTCATTTACCTTTCCCACAGAAGTCTCTGTAAGCTGGTCGATCTTCCTGGTATTGTTTTTGAGGTCGTCTTCCGATATTTCCTTGTTTGCTTCCATCTCTCTTAATTTCTCAATACCATCTCTTCTTATGTTGCGTATGGCAAT
>CAYGWI010000136.1:0-2449 GCA_964353715.1 uncultured Dehalococcoidales bacterium
GCTTGCCCCAGGGTCAGGTCATCAGCGTATTCCAGTTCAGCGCCGAAAGGCAAACCACGAGCCAGGCGAGTCACGCGAATGCCCAGGGGCGCGACAAGCTGATGCAGATACATAGCCATAGTCTCGCTCTCGACGTTGGGATTGGTTGCCACAACCACTTCGGTTACCGAGCCGTCCTTGAGGCGAGCCAGAAGCTCCTTTATCTTTAGGTCTTCAGGCCCTATACCTTGTGTCGGGCTTATAGTTCCGTGAAGGACGTGGTAAGCGCCGTCATATTTGCCGGTCTGCTCCAGAGGGAGGATGTCGGAAGGTTTCTCCACGACGCAAATCTTGGAGTGGTCACGCTCCCTATCCAGGCAGATGCGGCAAGGGTCACAATCAGTGCTGTCGAAACAAACCGAGCACAGCTTCATCTTTTCCTTCAGCGTCAGGATAGCCTCGGCCAGAGCCTTAGCTTCTTCATCGGAGCTGCGCAAGAGATGATAAGCCAGCCGCTTAGCACTTTTGGGCCCGATTCCAGGCAGCCTATTCAACTCCTGGACTAATCTGGATATAGGCTCGGCAACAGTTCTCATTCTCTCTGGTCCTTCAGTCTTTCTGTCATTCTGAGCGGAGCGAAGAATCTTCGCTCCCTCGCTAGACCCTTCCCCTTCGTTTCACTCAGGGTCAGGGTGACGCAGAATGGCGTGTCTCCAAACTTCGTTCTAAAATAGCCCCGGTATATTGAGACCACCGGTCAAACTGCCAAGGTGCTTGCTAACAAGTTCCTGCGACTTTGCAACAGCCTCGTTGACAGCGGTCATGACCAGATCCTGCAGTAACTCAATATCTCCGGCTGCCACCACTTCGGGAGATATCTCCACAGAATGTACTTTCTGGTGTCCATCCATCACGACTTTGACAGCGCCACCTCCGCTGGCAGCTTCCACAGTCATGCTACCTAATTCCTCCTGGGCTTTGGCCAGCTTGGCTTGAAGTTGCTGGGCTTGCCGCAATATTGATTTATCCATTTCATTCCTTTCTTTCGGTTCTGCTCAGGACAACGACTGCTGCTCAGCAATCCTGGCTCCCATTTCCAGCGCAGCTTTAATGACCGGATTTTGTGTTCTTGGCTGGGACGGGACTTCCTTCTTAGAATCAACCAAAACACACCGTATCTTATAGGGCCGACCAAAGACCTCCTTGAGTTTCTTCTCCACCAGATGCCGGTATTTAGCGTCTTCGATCTTCTCCATATGGAAGGAATAATAGAAACCTAACACCAGTGTGTCGTCTTCAAGAGCTACGGGGTCGCAGGCGCTGCGCAAGAAAGCATCCAGGTTCCCACTGGAACCTTCCCCTCGCAGGGACCTAATGAACTCCCTCCAGCGGCCACGGACGTAATCAATGCCTTGAGGAATGTCTTTGTCCGGAATGTCAGAACTACCCACTACTGCAGGGATGTCGCTGTGAACCTCAGTCCCGACCACGTCGTTGTCCAGTGCCCCAGGAACCTCGTTGAGAAGCTCAGAGCTGTCTTGTACCACAGGGACCTCAGCTTCGTTTGGGGACTTCGTCATCTCGGTAGCATGTCCTGTACGTTGGGGTTTGGTTGTAGTGGATTGCTCTTTTGCGGCTTGTGAAGACAAAACGCAATCCAGTAGAGCCATTTCCAGGGACAAAGCGGAGTAACTATCGCTGCGGAAATCTATGCCGGAGAAAGATTTGACTGCCTTAAGCAGATAATCCATCGGAGCATTGGTGGCGAGGTTGTTCATTTCAGCCAAATCTTCACTGGTGACATCCAGCGCCTCTCCGCATCCGGATTTGGCGAGCAACAATCCTCGAAGGTATTCTACCAGGCCCATGTTGAACTGACGAAGGTCAACACCATCGCTATTGAGGCTATTTGCGATTTTTAGCCCGGCAGCCACGTCCCTGTTGACCACACACCGTGCTAGTTCTCTAACTCGTGAATCCCAACCAATGCCCAGTTCCACTTGAATCTGATCAAGCTCAATCCGATTGCCATGGTAGGCAATCATCTGCTGCAGAATATTCTCGGCATCTCTGAGGCTCCCGGTAGCAGCACGGGCGATAAGCTCCAGGGAAGCGGCCTCGATCTGGATTTTCTCCTTCCGACAGATTAGCTTGAGCTTATCCACTATCTCCGTTTGGCGCAGGCGATGGAAATTAAAGCGCTGACATCTCGATACTATGGTGGTTAACACCTTGTGTGCTTCTGTGGTAGCTAAAACGAAGATTACATGTGGCGGCGGCTCTTCTAATGTCTTCAGCAGGGCATTGCAGGCTGCCTCGGTAAGCATGTGGACTTCGTCTATAATATATACCTTGTAGCGGGCAAGGCTCGGGGCATAGTTTGCCTTTTCCCTCAGGCTGCGGATTTCGTCAATGCCGCGATTGCTGGCAGCGTCTATCTCTATCACATCCAGAGCTCTGCCCTCAGTGA
>CAYGWI010000137.1:0-2377 GCA_964353715.1 uncultured Dehalococcoidales bacterium
AAATATTCGTAGGCAGCGCCATAGTCCCCGTGGGCGTACTCGCCCAGGGCCATGCCCCATAATACTTGAGCTTTCTGCCATGAGTTGATCCCATTTTCCCCGACTATTACCATATCAACCGGATCATCATCGCTTATATCCGCATCCCAGAAGTGGGTGATTGTTAAAAAAAGGCTAAAAACACCTACACGATCAGTTACATGGTCCTTCATGTCCTCATCTCTTGCTCCAGACTTGATAACGCCTAAGGCGTCATTGATTTCAGGATTAGAAATTAACGACGCGGCTATTTGGACAGCGTACTCGTGCACCCAGTTGCCATCCCCTTCTACCGTGTAAGCAGATGCACCCTGACTACCCGCCAAAGTTGTTACCATGACCAGTATAAGAATTAGAACCATCCTTAGAAATCCTTTGCCTTGTTTCACAGTGTACCTCCTTTATGCTTAGAAATTTGATTACCTCGCCAGATCTTCCTTTTCAAAAAAATGCCTCTTGATTCAGATCGGTTTCACTATCGGCTTCCCGCCACCAAAGTGACCACTTTAAGGGCGTCGTTCACTGCCTCTTCCTTGCTTAGGGACCTAATATTTTGGCCCGCTAGAATAGTGATGTCAATACACTAAAGTTAACTTTTCTTACCAATCGGGACTTTCTTCCTATGACTGTTTTCTCATCAAAGAGGTGAGATTCTTCGCCTGCGGCTCAGAATGACAAAAGGCAAAGGGCTCGCAATGACAGAGAGCAACTGCAGACCCTACGTCGAATGAGCTGATAATGAGGCTTCGCACATCAGCCGCAGCTCAGTATCTCTTCCAGAACGGCTTTCCATCCATCGCCCAGGAGCCTGGTGTCCAGCTTGATTTGCGTGGGGCCTATCTTGACTGCGCCATCAACTGAGCTGATAGCTATCAGCTGTCGGCTATCAGTATGGGGCTTTATGACAATCTGCCTGCCCTGCGTGGAAATGGAGCTTACCTTAGCCCGGGCAGCCAGAACCTTGATCTTCACTATATACAGAAGATTTTCCACCGGCTCGGGCAATGGACCGAACCTGTCCTGGAATTCGCGAGCCACGTCCTCCACTTCTTCGACACGCCCCACTTTAGCGAGTGCGTGGTAAAGGCTTAACCTGGTATTTAGATTGGAAACATACTCTTCCGGTATGTGGGCATCCAGGAGCAGAGATATGCCGGGAGATTGCTTCGCTGCCTGCCACGCCTTTGGCTCGCAGCTTCGGCTCGCGATGACACCCTCCTTGATTACACCCTCATCCTTCGATGAACTCAGGACAGGCTCTATTCCTCTCTCTTCAAGGGAGAGGCTGGACGAAGAGGCTTTCAACTCCTCCACCGCCTCGGCCAGCAGCTGGCAATAAAGGTCAAAGCCCAGGGCGGCGATATGCCCGCTTTGCTTGACCCCCAGAAGATTGCCCGCTCCCCTGATTTCCAGGTCCCTCATAGCGATAGCAAAACCCGAACCCAGTTCAGTGGCCTCCAGGATAGTCCGGAGCCTCTTATAAGCCTGGGGGGTGAGCCGCTTCCCTTTATCAAAGAAGAAATAAGCATAAGCCTGGTTGCTGCCGCGACCTACCCTGCCCCGTAACTGATAAAGTTGAGCCAGTCCAAACCTGTCGGCCTGGTCAATAATCAGCGTATTGACATTAGGCATATCCAGACCTAACTGGATAATAGTGGTGGTCACCAGGATGTCATACTTGCCAGCGATGAAATCCGTCATCACCGTTTCCAACCGCTCTTCAGGCATTCGCCCATGAGCTATTACTATTCGAGCCTCGGGCACCAGGTCCTGCAATTTGCGGGCAGCCAAAGCAATGGTCTGAACGCGGTTATGGACAAAGAAGACCTGACCGTTCCTTTCCAGTTCCCGCAATACCACCTGCCTGACCAGCGTGGCATCATAGGCCCCGACATAGGTCTTGACAGATAGGCGTTCTTCAGGAGGGGTCCCCACCATACTCATGTCCCTGATTCCGGTTAAAGACATTTGCAGGGTGCGTGGGATGGGAGTAGCGCTGAGAGCCAGAGTGTCCACTTCCTTTCTTATCTGCTTCAGTTTCTCTTTCTGCACCACGCCAAACTGTTGCTCCTCATCGATTATCGCCAGCCCCAGGTCTTTGAATGTGACGTCCTTCTGCAGCAGGCGATGAGTGCCAATGCACATATCCACAGTGCCGTTGGCCAAGCCTTCCAGGATCTCCCTTTCTTTTTCGGGCGGACAGAAGCGGCTCAGCATTTCCACTCTCAAAGGAAAAGTCTGCAGCCTTTCAGTGAAGGTCAGGAAATGCTGCTGGGCCAGCACGGTGGTCGGGACCAGAATAGCTACCTGTTTATTGTTCATAACCGCCTTAAAGGCA
>CAYGWI010000138.1:0-2347 GCA_964353715.1 uncultured Dehalococcoidales bacterium
GCGTTCTCAGCAATATCTCTCTCCTCCCCCTCCGAACCTTCAATTTGCTTCTTCATCAGCCTAATAAACCTGTTCCTGATCAACCGCTCTTCATCCTCCGTGACCGCTTCTGACTTCGGATGAGACTTGTCTACAACGTTAAGATGGAAAAACTCCTTCCCAAATCGAGTCTCCAATTCTTCAGGATTAATTATGAGTTCAGCGTCACGAAGTCCCTTAAGAGTGACTTTTCTTACCAAATTCTGACTTGCCCCCTCGGAGATTCTCGCTTCTAGCATCGCCAGGTCTTGGACCCCGCTGACATCTAGCTCTATCTCGTCATAATCTCGAAGCCCAAGCATTCTGTGCTCGACCTTAACCTCTCCGGTGTCTGAAAGGCTCACCAAAAGCACTCCGCCCTTCTCTGTTTGGCCAGATATCCACTCCGGCGGGCCTGAATACCAGGCCGGGGGCTCTGCCAGGCATCTATAGACGCGGTGCCAGTGTCCCAGCGCCAGATAGTGCATGCCACTGGCTTGGACCTCCTCGAGCCTGAAGACATGGTCATCCTTGGCTGTCTTCTCCGGGATATATAACGACCCGTGGGCCATAGCGATATGAAACTTGCTTGATGTTGAACGTGTGAGCCCTTTCAGGGGGCTTATGGATGACCTATTACTCAGATTCGGTTTTCCATATACCGTTAAATTGAGACCGGGATACTCTTTGCCGGTCATACTTTCATCAGTAAGAATTTTTAGATTGGGGCATTTTCCCTCAAAGTTCTCTTTTTTGTAAATTGAAGAGGAATCAAAATAATCATGCGTGCCGGGGATAAGGCAGACCGGAATATTATTTGACCCGAGCAGATTGAACTGTTCAATTACCAGATCTACATTTCTTTGCGACTGCTGGTTAGAATCGAATAAATCTCCCGCAATTAGAACGATGTTTACCCTTTCATTTACGGCAGTCGCAATAACATTCTTGAATGTGGCCCTCAGTTGCTCCCGTTGAGAAGCGCCTTTGTTGCCCAGGCCCGAGAACTTCGCCCCGAGGTGAATATCAGCGGTGTGCAGAATTTTCAGCATACCAGACGCCTCTTTGCCAGCAGGGCTGTCAAAATCCTTAAACTACGGTCCTCATTCACTCGGCCTCGCCCGCAATGACCATCTTAGCCACGAACCTTAGGAAGAAACAAAACACCTACGGTGACCGCAGCTGCTATGACGGAGATCAAATACATCCCTGTCGCCGCGGCCAGACCTACGGCAGCAGTTATCCAGATAGTAGCTGCGGTGGTTAGCCCCGCCACCTCTTTTTCACGCTGGCCACGGAGAATAACGCCAGCTCCGATAAAACCAATTCCAACCACCACCCCGGCGGCAACTCGAGAGATGTCAACCACTGCACCACTAAACCCATATATAGATACCAGGGTGAAAAGGGCTGCTCCGGAGCTAACTAATATATGCGTGCGCAGGCCCGCGGCCTTGCCTGCCCGCTCCCGCTGACAGCCGATGGCCGCCCCCAGGGCCACAGCCAATAAAAACCTCAATATCATTTCTAGCCAAGGACTCAAATTCATCACCTCCGCATTTGAAATATCTCAGAGAGCCTGATTCCTAAATTCAAAACCTTTGTCTTCGACATTACTTACTCTTTTCTGGCCGACAACAGACGGTTGAGGGCATTCATGTAGGCCTCGGTGCTGGCAACAATCCGGCCAGAAATTCCTTCTACGTGAACAACACTGAATAGAATAAACACCGAAGGCAAATTTGTCAACGACGGTGCAATAGAGGCATAATTTAGCGCGGGAGGGAACCCTGAAAATGGTGCTGATAATAGACAACTACGATTCCTTTGTTTACAACCTTGCTCAATACCTGGGGGAACTGGGCTGGCAACCGGTGGTTTATCGCAACGACCAGATTACTCTGGCTCAGATCGAAGAGCTGGCCCCCAGCCACATCATTATCTCGCCCGGACCCTGTACACCCTTAGAAGCAGGCATCTCCAACGAGGTAGTGCAGCACTTGGGTGGGAAAATCCCGATGCTCGGGGTGTGTCTGGGACATCAATGCATCGGGCACACCTACGGGGGCAGGATTGGACGAAGCCTGCCGGTCCACGGCAAGACCTCCACTATCCATCACGATGGCAGGACTATCTACCAGGGCTTGCCCAATCCCTTTCCGGCAACACGATACCATTCTTTGATTATCGAAGCTGAAGGGCTTCCATCCTGTCTCCAGGTCACCGCCAGAACTCGTGAGGGTATAATAATGGGGGTGAGACACCGCGACTATGTAGTGGAAGGGGTCCAGTTCCATCCCGAGTCCATCCTGACCGAAGTAGGACACGA
>CAYGWI010000139.1:0-2339 GCA_964353715.1 uncultured Dehalococcoidales bacterium
AGATAAGAATAAGAAGCATACCATAGAGGTAGTAGTTGATAGACTTCAGATAGAGCAAAACGAAAATGCCACTCGCCTTGCCGATTCGATTGAGACAGCGCTAAAACTGGGGTCGGGCGTGGTGCTGATCAAAATCCTGGACGGGGAGGAGTTGCTTTTCTCGGAGCATTTCGCCTGTGTCTATTGCAGCATAAGCCTGGGGGAAATTGCCCCCAGAACATTCAGCTTTAACAGCCCCTATGGTGCGTGCCCGGCTTGCACGGGACTGGGCCGCAAATTGGAGATTGACCCTAATTTAGTCATTCCGGACAAGACACTGAGCCTGGCAGAAGGAGCTGTTCAGCCCTGGCTGAGAAATGGGCAGCTTAGCACCTGGTCCAGCAGCATACTAGAGTCTCTGGGTCGCCGCCACGGTTTTTCTCTCTCCACACCGGCAAAGGACTTAAATGAAGAACAACTGCACATAATTCTTTATGGTGACGGGGGCGAGAAAATTCCCGCCACATACGAGGATCGTTACGGCGAACTGCGTCAGTATTACACTGATTTCACAGGCGTCATACCATACCTGGAGCGCCGCTATCGAGAGACGAGCTCGGATAGTGTCAGAGCGGATATCGAGCGCTATATGGCATCCAACCCCTGCCTTGCCTGTCAGGGAAAGAGGCTGAAGCCGGAGTCTTTAGCTGTCATCATCGTGGACAAAAATATTATGGATGTTACCGGCCTGCCTGTCACAGAGGCCCTAAGTTGGGTGGAACAGCTAGGGAGCAGAATCAGTCCCCGGGAACTCACCATAGCCAGGCAAATCATCAAAGAGATTCAAGCACGGTTGGGTTTTCTGAGAGACATAGGTCTGGGCTATTTAACCCTGGACCGTCCTTCAGCAACACTGAGCGGCGGCGAAGCCCAGAGAATTCGTCTGGCGACCCAGATTGGCAGCGGGCTCAGTGGTGTCCTTTATGTTTGTGACGAGCCCACAGTCGGTTTGCACCCTGCCGATGGTTCCCGTCTTATCACCACGCTGAAGCGCCTCAGAGACCTCGACAATACTGTAATCATCGTGGAGCACGATGAAGCTATGATGAGAGCCGCTGATTACATTATTGATATGGGCCCCGGGGCCGGCAAACAAGGGGGAGAAGTGGTCGCCACGGGTACACTGCAAGACATAATGGCTTGCCCTCAGTCAATAACCGGGCAGTACCTCAGCAGGACAAAGCGAATTCCCCTGCCACCTGAGCGTCGCTCCGGCACGGGAAAAGAGTTGACAATCAAAGGTGCCAGAGAAAACAACCTGAAAAACATCAATGTCCATATCCCCCTGGGCAAGTTCGTTTGCATCACCGGTGTTTCGGGAAGCGGCAAAAGCTCTCTCACCAACGAAGTCCTTTACAAAAGGCTGGCCCGCTTCTTCTACCAGGCTAAGGAGAGACCAGGCGAGTGCGATGGCATCACTGGAACCGAGTACATTGATAAGGTGGTCAACATCGACCAATCACCGATTGGCCGCACTCCGAGAAGCAACCCCGCCACTTATACCGGGACATTCACCCCCATTCGAGAACTTTTCGCCGCTGTTCCTGAAGCCAGGGTGCGTGGTTATTCCCAGGGCCGCTTTTCCTTCAATGTAAAGGGAGGAAGATGCGAAGCCTGTCAGGGGGCGGGCCATGTTCAGATTGAGATGCAGTTTCTGCCCAACGTCACTGTCCCCTGCGAGGTATGCAAGGGAAAAAGATACAACCGTGAAGCGCTGGAAATTCACTTCAAAGGAAAAACCATCGCCGAAATCCTGGATATGACAGTGGATGAAGCTTTGCTCTTCTTCGACCACTTTTCTAAAATCAAAAACAAGCTGGAAACGCTGCGAGACGTAGGCTTGGGATATATTTGTCTGGGACAGCCGGCGCCAACGCTTTCGGGAGGGGAAGCCCAGCGGGTGAAACTGGCTACGGAATTGTCCCGCCGCTCCACAGGGAAAACGCTTTATCTACTGGATGAGCCCACTACCGGCCTTTCGTTCGCAGATATTGCTTGTCTGCTAAAGGTGTTACAGCGCCTTGTGGATTACGGGAACACGGTAATTATCATTGAGCACCACCTGGATGTGGTCAAGAATGCCGATTGGGTCATTGACCTTGGCCCCGGAGCCGGTGATGAGGGGGGCTACCTCGTGGATGCTGGCACACCTGAGGAACTGGCCCAAAACGAGGCCTCTTTCACCGGGCAGTATTTACGTGCTATATTATCGACGCCGCACGAAAAGGTATTGACATGACATCGAAGCTCAACAGGGACGAAATTCTTGATTCCATCCATGGCAATGTCCAGGACAGAAA
>CAYGWI010000140.1:0-2327 GCA_964353715.1 uncultured Dehalococcoidales bacterium
AATGAATTCAAAGCTTACTTCAGGCAGGTACAAACCGAAGCAAAAGCATCAGAAAAGCACCTTACAGAAGCAAATCTACGCTTGGTGGTGAGCATAGCCAAGAAATATATCGGCCACGGCATGCCTCTCCTTGAGCTCATCCAGGAAGGAAATATTGGCCTTATCCGGGCCGTAGATAAGTTTCAGTATAGAAAAGGTTATAAGTTCAGTACCTATGCTACCTGGTGGATCAGACAAGGCATCACACGCTCCATAGCTGACCAGTCCCGTGCTATTCGGATTCCGGTACATATGGTAGAAACGATCAATAAGCTGTTACGAACAATGCGGCAGCTGGTTCAGGAACTAGGGCGCGAGCCGAGTTACGAAGAAATCGGCGGTCGCCTGGGTATGTCACCAGAAAGAGTAGAAGAAGTCATGGCTTTGTTCTTCCGTGAGCCAATATCGCTAGACATGCCCATCGGCGAAGACGAAGACAGTCGGTTAGGCGACCTTGTCGAGGATCACGCCAGCCTGGCACCGACCGAGGCGACCTCACAGCAGCTACTCAAGGAACAGATAGACAAAGTGCTTGGTGAGCTTACCGACCGCGAAAAAAGGGTGTTGCAGCTTAGATTCGGTCTCAAAGACGGACATGCTCGGACTCTGGAAGAGGTGGGTAAGGAATTCAGTGTAACTCGGGAAAGAATACGACAGATTGAAGGCAAGGCTCTGCGTAAGTTGCGTCATCCCACCCGCAGTCGGAAACTCAAGGGCTATTTAGACTGATTTCATCTCAAGGGCATGTCAAACATGGTCCCCATCTTCTTGGGCAACTTGCCTCGTGACAGCGACTTAGTCAACTTCTGTATTTCACGAAACTGGTTGAGAAGCTGGTTAACATCCTTGGATGTGGTGCCGCTCCCGCGGGCAATGCGGCTTCGTCGTTTACCATCAATAATGGCTGGATTCCGCCGCTCCTCATAAGTCATAGACAGAATAATAGCTTCTATCTTCTTTAGCTGTTTCTCACCTTCGTCATCTGGCAAGTGAGAAGCGAATTTGGAAAAGCCAGGTATCATTTCTGCCAGTCGTCCCAGAGACCCCATCTTGTGAACCTGGCGCATTTGATTTAGAAGATCCTCAAGGTCGAAAGCGCCGGCGCGCATTTTCCCTTCCAGATTCTTGACCTGTTGCTGGTCAAAAGCTGTCTCAGCTCGCTCGATGAGGGTGAGCATATCTCCCATACCCAGAATACGAGATGCTAAACGGTCGGGATGGAATACTTCCAGCGCATCTATTTTCTCACCCGTGCCCAGGTATTTTATGGGCACCCCGGTAACAAATCTGATGGAGAGAGCGGCTCCACCTCGGGCATCTCCGTCCATCTTCGTCAGTATGAGTCCTGTAAGGCTGATGCGACTGTGGAAATCTTGAGCTACCCTCACGGCATCCTGCCCGATCATAGCGTCTACCGTGAGTAATACTTCTGAAGGCTGTACCAGGGATTTGATATCAGCCAATTCCTGCATCAGAGTTTCGTCAATATGGAGGCGGCCCTGGGTGTCTATTATGACCCAGGCTATCCCCATTTCTTTAGCCTGCTTTAGAGCATGCTGGCAAATTGTGGTTGATGCTACGGTAGCATCCTCACTGTATACCGGGATGTCGTGTTGCTTACCCAGTAATTTCAGTTGTTCAATGGCAGCAGGTCGGCGAGTATCAGCAGCTACTAACAAAGGACGCTGCCCCAGATGTTTGAGCTGAACAGCTAGCTTGGCCGCCGTAGTGGTCTTGCCTGAGCCCTGCAATCCTACGAGCAAAGCGACTGCTGGCAGATCAGTGACCGAAGCTAAACGGCTCGGCTGTCCCCCCAGGACAGCAATTAGTTCCTCATTTACAATCTTGATGATCTGCTGGGCTGGTGTCAGGCTGCGCAATACTTCAGAGGTAAGAGCACGCTCTCGCACCCTGGACAAGAATTCCTTGACTACCTTGAAATTTACGTCCGCTTCCAGAAGCGCCAGCCGTACTTGACGTAAAGCATCGTCAATGTCCCCTTCGCTCAGCTTGCCTTTCCTGCCGAGCTTATCAAAGACAGCCGTCAATTTTTGGGTCAAGACCTCGAGCATATTACCCCCGACGTATTCTATTCTCGGCTGAATCACCTAGTCAACTTGTTCTGCCACCTCCAGGATTCCTATCTCAACTTACCAATCCTGTTGCGCTTGGCCCGGAATCAGCATACTATATAAGTTTGATGGAATATCTTTGGGCACCCTGGCGAATAGAGTATATACAAATGGCCGCAGAAAGCGGCTGTATTTTGTGCCAGAAACCCGGGGAGA
>CAYGWI010000141.1:0-2326 GCA_964353715.1 uncultured Dehalococcoidales bacterium
GATAAGCTACGTCAAAAGAAACACAAGCACCGCTGGGAGGAATAGTGAAGAAAACCTGGCAGGAAAAATTGAAGGACAAACCCTCTCTTCCCAAGGTGGCGAGGCTGGAGAGAGGATTCCCCTGTTACAATGCCGTGCATAAGATGGGTGCCGAAGTCGGTGACGATGTCGTTCTGGCGAATCCATCGGAAGTGGTGGGAATAATGAAGCGGGTACGGGAAGGAAGGCTCATTACTATTGTCGAGGTCTGCGGGCAAATAGCTAAGAACCACGGTGTGAAAGCTTGCTGTTCTTTGACTACCGGGATTTTCATCATGACGGCGGCCAACGCAGTGGAAGAAGCAAGGAAGCAAGGTAAGTCATTGGACATACCGTACTGGCGGACGCTCAAGGCAGGCGGTTTTCTGAATGAGAAGTACCCCGGCGGACAAGAAGCGCATAAAGAGTTGCTCGAAAGAGAGAATTTCAAGGTCCTTGCTCGGGGCAAGAGATACCAGGTTGTCGGTTATGAGAAGTACCTGATGAAGTTAACGTGACATTGTTGGTGGTCAAGATATCGCGCTTCGGACATAACGGGTTTGTATTCTCACACATATACTCAAATCGTTTGATTTGTCTGGATTGCTGGTCACAGTCATACTTCGACACAGGGCAGTCTTTAATATAAAATGCCCAGTAAATGAGCACTAAGAGACCGGTGAAGCTGAACACGGTCTATTTGGGCCTTCTTCTCTTTGTCGTTGCTGAAGTGCTCATTCTTCTCGTTGCTCCTCGTATAGACCCATTCCTGGATGAAAACAATATAGAAATACCGACTCAGCCGCCCGCGCCAATAGCATGGTGGCCCGGCGAAGTGACATTACCTAACGGGGATATTATCGACGTCCCAGCCCATTCGGCGCTAGGACCAATCTTGATTTATATTCTTGCGGCAGCGGGCGTGCTCGGACTTATACTACATAAGATTCCTCTTTCAGCCTTAAAAGTACTCTTGAGACTTTTGTTTGCCCTCCTGTTTAGTTGGGGCACATTCATCGCCACTGTCTTCTACGTTCCACTTCCGTTAGCCGTCGCCATCGCTGTCGCACTTGGAGCTTTTTGGTTTTTGATACCGCTTGTCTGGCTACACAACCTGGTACTGATCCTGGCGGTTAGCAGCCTGGGAGCGGTCTTCGGTCGCTTCATTACACCGTGGACTGCTATGGCTATTATCCTGGCACTGGCCGTGTACGACTTTTTGGCAGTTCGTTTCAAATTCATGCTCTGGATGGCGGACAGGTTGTCGCAGGTAAATGCCCTGCCTGCGCTCATCATTCCCAAGGACTATTCTGAGTGGAACTTGAACTTGAAAAAACATGGAGAGAAGATGATAGAAGCGAATCCTGCCGAGAGGGAATACTCCATACTGGGTGGTGGCGACATTGCTTTCCCCTGTCTGCTGACAGCCTCCGTTTATTTTGCCCAGGGCTTCAAACCGGCGGCCATCATGGCCGTACTTGGGTTAGTGGGACTGGTCAGCGTCTATACGATTCAGGCAATATTCTTGAAAGGAAAGCCGATGCCGGCTCTGCCACCTATCGCTGCCTTCACATTGGTTGGATTATTGATTATATAGTGATGCAGCATCATATGGTTCATGAGTCAAGAGCAGGTGAACCGCGGTGATACGTCAGGTTCTGATTCTCTGCCCGGTCCGAAAGGCTTGCGCATCCGTGTATAGGACATGTTCCGCATTTCGAAGTAATGGAATAGGAGGAAACAATGGCTTCTGTGAATGATGTGCTGGATAAACTCCGGAGCAAGGCGAAGCCAGGGCAGTTAGAAGGGATGGCTAAATACGGGATGGCAATTGAGAAGAGGCTGGGCGTCTCGGTCCCTCATATGAGAAAACTGGCCAAAGAGCTGGGGAGAGATCACAAGCTGGCGCTAGGCCTATGGAAGACTGGAATAGCTGAAGCAAGGATTGTGGCCGGGATGGTCGGAGACCCGGCTAAGCTCACCGAGGAGCAGATGGAGGAGTGGGTGAAGGGAATCAATTCGTGGGATGTCTGCGACCAGGTCTGCATGAATCTCTTTGAAAAAAGCAGACTAGCCTGGAGGAAGATCATCGATTGGTCCGAGCGGGAGGAAGAATTCGTCAAAAGGACTGCCTTTTCGCTGATAGCCTGTCTGGCGTGGCACGATAAGAAGGCCAGCGATGAGAGATTCACGGAATTGCTTCCGGTGATAATACGAGCGGCTACAGATGAGCGCAACTTCGTCAGGAAGGCAGTGAACTGGGCTCTGAGGAACATCGGGAAAAGGAACCTCAATTTGAATGAAGCCG
>CAYGWI010000142.1:0-2306 GCA_964353715.1 uncultured Dehalococcoidales bacterium
AACTCAACATAGTTCTGAAGACAGATGTCGAGGGCAGCATTGAACCCATAAGGACCTCTATAGAAAGATTGGGGACAGAGAAGACAAAAGCTAGAGTCATTCATGCCGCTAGCGGGAGCATCACCGAGAGCGATGTGCTTTTGGCATCAGCCTCAAAGGGCACTATCATCGGTTTCAATGCTCCTACCTCACCCGGAACAACGCAGTTGGCCGATATGGAGGGGGTAGGCATCCACCACTACGATGTAATCTACAAGCTAATAGAAGATGTGGACAGGACATTGAAGGGGATGCTGGAGCCGACTTATGCTCAGGTGCTCAGCGGGCGGGTTGAGGTGAGAGCCGTCTTCCCCCGGAGCAAGCTGGGCAAAATAGCCGGGGGCTATGTCCTGGAAGGAAAGGCGGGGAGAGACGCCCAGGTCAAGATACTGCGCCAGAACAAAGTTGTTTGTGAATCTCGGATCGCCAGCCTGAAACGCTTCAAGGAAGATGTTTCTGAAGTCTCGGCCGGGCTCGAATGCGGTCTGGGCATAGAAGGGACTGTCGATTTCCAAATTGGCGATATAATTGAATTCTACAGAAGGGAAAGAATAAGCTAATCGGACTTCGCAGATAAGAGATCGAAATGAGCAGGCGAAGCGAACGAACAGGCAAACTGATCCAGCGAGAAATCAGTGCATTGCTTGAGCGTGAAGTCAATGACCCCAGATTGAGCAAGTTTGTGTCGGTAACACAAGTCACTCTTTCACCTGATTTTACGCATGCCAGTGTGTACGTTAGCACCCTGGCTAGCGAAATGAATAAGGAGGACTTGCTGGCAGGCTTTAACAAGGCTTCCGGATTCTTGCGCAAAGAACTTGCAGCTCACTTGAGATTGAGACAAATACCAGAGCTCAGCTTTCACTACGATGACTCTATCGAGCGAGGGGCGAGATTACTCAAATTGATGGGTGAACTGAGCGCTCAGACGGATGATAAGATTAGCTCCCACAATGGGCTTGGCGTTGACAAAGGAGGGAAAGATGGAACCAATAAACGTAGCCATAATAGGGGTCGGTAATTGTGCTTCTTCCCTGGTGCAAGGAGTTCATTACTACAAGGATGCTAAGGAAGATGAATTCATCCCGGGCTTAATGCATGTTGACCTGGGGGGCTATCATGTATCTGACATCAACTTTGTAGCTGCGTTCGATATTGACAAGAACAAAGTGGGCAAGGATCTAGCTGAGGCTATTTACACCAAGCCGAACAACACCATTAAATTCTGCGACGTGCCCCAGACGGGCGTCCGAGTTGACCGAGGTATGACCCACGATGGACTGGGCAAGTATTTGTCTCAAGTCATCACTAAGGCACCGGGCCCAACTGCAAATATTGTGGATATACTCAAAAAGACCGAGACTGATGTGGTGGTCAACTATCTGCCAGTAGGAAGCGAAGAGGCAACCAAATGGTATGTGGAACAAGTATTGACTGCCGGCTGTGGCTTCGTCAATTGCATGCCTGTCTTTATTGCCCGTGAAAGCTACTGGCAAGGCAGATTTGCTGAGCGAGGACTGCCTGTCATCGGTGATGATATTAAGTCCCAGGTAGGCGCCACAATTACCCATAGAATACTAACCAAACTTTTTCGTGACCGTGGTGTCAAATTGGAGCGAACTTATCAGCTGAATTTTGGCGGCAATACTGACTTCTTAAATATGCTAGAACGAGAGCGCCTGGAGTCCAAGAAGATTTCCAAGACAAACGCTGTTACCTCACAGCTAGACTACGATATCGGTCACGACAACATTCATATCGGTCCCAGCGACTATGTGCCCTGGCTCGCTGACCGCAAATTCTGTTACCTGAAGATGGAAGGGCGTACGTTCGGCGACGTGCCTCTAAATCTAGAGTTGAAGCTGGAGGTATGGGATAGTCCAAATTCAGCCGGGGTGGTTATTGATGCCATAAGATGCCTCAAACTAGCTATGAACCGTGGCTTAAGCGGGACTATAGTGGGACCTTCGGCTTATTTCATGAAATCTCCGCCAATTCAGTACTCTGATGAGGATGCCCGAATAAGGACCGAAACATTCATCGCAGGGCAGAACCAGGAGGAACCCGTCTCTTTGCCTGAGCTGCACTCAGTCAAGGTCAAGGGATGAGTCTCTTTCGGGACACAAACACCAGCTTCAAACAACGTAGGGTGTGAGCCCGGAGCAAGACTTCAAGTTTGTCACGAGCTAGAGGTAACAGGTT
The DNA here is from genome assembly GCA_964353715.1 of uncultured Dehalococcoidales bacterium. Taxonomy (GTDB): domain Bacteria; phylum Chloroflexota; class Dehalococcoidia; order GIF9; family AB-539-J10; genus RBG-13-51-36. The sequence continues at coordinate 2,242 of CAYGWI010000142.1, forward strand.
GCCCGAAGTGTCCCTCTCCACCATGTGGGCCATAGGTAGATTCAGTCACATGGCGGGATTTACGG
>CAYGWI010000143.1:0-2304 GCA_964353715.1 uncultured Dehalococcoidales bacterium
CTCAATTGCTACTGGAACTAGCCGGTGGCAAAGCAGCCAAAGGCGTAATTGATGTTTATCCCGGGAAATCAAAACCAGAGTTCATCCCACTTACCACGCGGGAGGTGAAGCGGCTTTCAGGTTTGAAAGTCAATATTGATGGGATTCTCAAGGTATTGAAGGCTCTGGGCTTTGAATGCCGGGAGGGCGATTCAAGCTCGCAGATTCTTGTGTCTGCACCATATTGGCGTAGTGATATCAAATGCCCTGCCGACCTCGTGGAGGAGGTAGTTCGCATAATTGGTTACGACAGGGTCCCTATGACGAGGCTTGGTTCTCCTCTGCCTCCACAAAGATCGGAATTGTCTCTGGAAGCCCGGCAGAGTGAGCTCAAGGACAAATTGCGCAATATCCTCACTGGCTTTGGCTTCCAGGAGATTTTGACTTATTCCCTGGTGAGCCTGGAGAAGTTGCAGAAGGTTTCGCCGCAGCTTGAACTCAGAATTCCGCCGTTAAAGGTAGCCAACCCTATGACTAGAGAACAAGAATATTTGCGTACCAGCCTGCGGGCCGGTCTTTTGGCCACCCTGGCACATAACCAGAAATTCGAGCAAGCTGGCGTAAGGCTCTTTGAAATTGGCAAGGTATTCTTGCCGCAGCGCCATCACGTCATTGCGAGCGAAACGAGGCAATCTCAAGAAGGAAGAGAGCTACCCCAGGAGAAAGAGATGCTCTGTGCCGTGCTCGGCGGCGCACGGGCAGAATTATCCTGGCAAGCTGACAAGGAGATGCTCGATTTCTTTGATGCCAAGGGGGCAATTGAGAATCTTCTGAGGCAATTAGGGCTGAAAGCGAGTTTTGAGAGCAGCGACGATGAAGGCTTATACCCGGGAAGAGGAGCTGATGTAATTGTCGAAGATGACAAGGTAGGTGTGGTAGGGGATTTGCATCCCAGGGTAGCGCAAGCCTTTGAGCTTTCTAATACTGTCGGCCTTATAGAAATTGACTTGGCGAAGCTATTGACTGGGATTGCAGGGACAGGAGCATACCGGTCTATTCCGCGATTCCCCAGTGTGTCCAGAGACATCGCCTTGGTAATAGATGAGCAAGCGAGCTATCGAAGAGTGGAAGAAGTAATCGAAGACTTTCCGCTGGTGACAAAGGTGAGTCTCTTTGACCTTTACCGGGGCGAGCAGGTAGCCGAAGGCAATAAATCCTTTGCCATAAGGATTGCATACCAATCGCCCAGCCGTACCCTGACTGACGAGGAAGTTGACCGAACCCAGGAACAGATGCTCGCCAGACTACATCAAGAACTGGGCGCTACCTTGAGAGCTTGAGTTGAAGGTGAGTTCTAGTCGACTAATGCTGAGCTTCCACAGCCTCATTCAGAAGCTTGTTTACCTGTGCCGCCAGACCATCTAGATGCAGAAGCTGAGTCTCCTTCGCCGTGCGCCATTTGGCCTCTACGCTCTGGCTCCGCAGAGTGCGCGGAGATAAGGTCAATCTCAGTGGTATTCCCAGGAGGTCAGCGTCGTTGAATTTAACGCCGGGAGAGTCGTCACGGTCATCGAAAAGCACCTCGATACCTTCTTTTTGTAGTTCTTGATAAATTCTCTCTGTCGTAGGGAGGACCGCCGCCTTATCCAGCGACAGAGGGCAAAGATAGACTTGGTAAGGAGCAACCGAGAGCGGCCAGATGATGCCTTTGTCATCGTGGCTTTGCTCTACTATGGCAGCCAGCAATCGCCCCAGTCCGATGCCGTAGCTGCCCATTACAGTAGGGCGGGATTTGCCATCATTAGCTAGGAAGGATGCTCCGAATTTCTCACTGATGAAGGTGCCCAACTTGAATACGTGGCCCACTTCAATGCCCCGGGATGAGGATAATCTGCCTCGACATTTGGGGCAACCGTCTCCTGCCCGAGCCAGGGCGATATCAGCCATAAGGTCAACCCGGAAGTCCCTGGCATAATTGGCATTCTTGAAGTGATACCCTGATTTGTTTGCGCCAACAATGAAGTTGGAGCCCAGGCTTATGGAATCATCAGCTACGACTTTGACTCCCTTTATACCTATGGGTGAGGCAAAACCAGCCACAAGTCCAGCTCCATTCACTTCGGCTTCCGTAGCCAGACGAAGCTCTGTGCATTTTAGAGTATTTCTTAATTTCGTTTCGTTGACTTCCAGATCGCCTCGAATGATAACGAAGATGAACTCACCGTCAGAAAAATAGAACACGGCCTTGAGAGTCTGATTTGACGGCACGCCCACAAAGCCAGCCACTTCCTCTATGGTCTTTGCCTCCGGCGTCGCTATCTCCTC
>CAYGWI010000144.1:0-2291 GCA_964353715.1 uncultured Dehalococcoidales bacterium
CTGGGAGAGGTTACTGACGCCATTGTGATTTTCGTAATCGTGCTTTTCGCTACCACGCTGGGTTTCATCCAGGAGTACCGGGCTGAACGGGCGATGGAAGCCCTGAAAAGGATGGCAGCGCCAACATCCTCCGTGATCAGGGATGGGCAGGAAATTGAAATAGCCGCTCGTGAAGTAGTACCCGGTGACATAGTGGCTCTTCGTACCGGCGACAAAGTGCCTGCAGATTGCCGTCTTGTTGAAGCCGTCAATTTGAAGGCAGAGGAAGCTCCCCTCACTGGAGAATCAGTCCCCGTGGAAAAGACATTTGTCCCCATCCCTGGAGAGGTAAGCATTGGCGATAGAAAGAATATGGCCTTTATGGGAACGACAGTCGTTTGGGGCAGGGGCAAAGCCATCGTCACCGGTACCGGCATGCAGACTGAATTCGGCAAAATCGCCACCTTGATTCAAGAGGTTGAGGAAGGGCCAACTCCTCTTCAGGTCAACCTCAGGAAGATGGGGAAGTTCATTGCTTATGCTGCCCTGGCTATATGCTTTGTTCTAGCGGTGATTGGTGTTCTGAGGGGACACGAAATTCTCGAAATGCTGATCTGGGGGGTGAGTCTGGCTATTGCCGCAGTCCCCGAGGCTCTACCGGCGGTGGTGACCATCGGACTGGCTATCGGGGTACGGCGAATGGCCAAACGCCATGCCCTAATCCGCAAACTCCATGCCGCCGAGACACTGGGATGTACTACGGTCATTTGTTCAGATAAGACTGGCACATTGACTCAGGACGAGATGACCGTACGGCGCATATATGTGGACGGCAGGACAATCGATGTGACCGGAGTTGGCTACGAGCCGAAGGGAGAATTTCACCTCAACGGAAGAGCTATGGATGTGTCTAAGGATATGCCGCTCCAGACATTATTCCAGATAGCCGCTCTATGCAATGATACCAGCCTGGCTTCAACCGATGGAGTCTGGAGTATCAGAGGCGATCCTACTGAAGGAGCGTTGACGGTCATCAGCGCCAAAGCCGGGCTAACGGCGCAAGCACTCAATGCCAGATTTCCACGTACTGATGAAATCCCCTTCTCCTCCGAAAGGAAGAGAATGACGACTATCCATAGCAGTTCCGAAGGCACGGTAGCCTACTCCAAGGGTGCTCCGGAAATAATTCTGGATTCCTCTTCACACGTTCTTAGGAACGGCAAGGAAAGCCCGCTGACGGAGAAAGACAGGTCTGAAGTCCTGGGTACTGCCACGCAGATGGCTGGCGATGCGCTCCGTGTGCTTGGTCTGGCCTACAAGCGACTGACCGAATTACCATCTCCAAAAGAGGATGCCGAAGCCGGGATGGTCTTTGTCGGCTTGGTCGGCATGATTGACCCGCCTCGGGAGGAGGTCAAAGGCGCGGTAAAGCTTTGCGACCAGGCTGGCATAAAGTCAGTCATGATTACTGGTGACCACAAATTGACAGCCGTGGCCATTGCTAAGGAATTGGGCATTCTGAAAGAAGGAGGGACAGCTCTGACCGGAGCCGAGGTTGACAAGCTCGGTGACGAGGAATTCGAAGCATTAGTGGGCAAGATAGACGTCTATGCCCGGGTTTCGCCGGCACACAAGATGCGGGTCATAGAAGCTCTCCAGAAGAAGGGGAATGTGGTAGCTATGACAGGTGATGGCATAAACGATGCCCCGGCTCTTAAGAAGTCGGATATCGGTGTGGCTATGGGTATTACCGGCACCGATGTGACCAAAGAAACCGCTGACATGGTGCTCACCGACGATAACTTCGCCTCTATCGTGGCTGCCGTAGAAGAGGGGCGGCATATTTTCGGCAACGTCAAGAAATATCTGGTTTACCTTCTTTCCTGCAACCTGGGTGAAATACTGCTCATGGCGGTAGCCATTCTGTTTGGCACCGCATTCGGCTTGGAGGCCGGGGTTATACCTTTGGTGGCTATTCAAATCCTGTATGTCAACCTGGCTACTGACGGCTTGCCGGCTATCGCTCTCTCTGTTGACCCGCCAGACCTTGATATCATGAGACAGAGGCCTCGCCCTCGTAACCAGACCATCTTCACCAGAGAAGTGACTTTGTATTTGCTGCTTACGGGAATCTGGACATGTGTTGCCGCATTCGGAGTCTTCATATGGGCACTGAAAGCCGGGGAGCCTTTTGCCGAAGCCCAGACCCTGTGCTTCGTTACCTTGATAATCATAGAGTTCTTCAACGCCTTTAACTGTCGCTCTTTTAAGAACTCCCTGTTTAAGATCGGCCCCGCCAGCAACAAATGGCT
>CAYGWI010000145.1:0-2260 GCA_964353715.1 uncultured Dehalococcoidales bacterium
AACTATTTCTTGGCGGGCTTGATTTCGATTACTTCCTTGTCGTTGTACCAGCCACAAGTAGGGCAAACATGGTGAGGTAACTTAGGACTGTGGCAATGCGAACATACATCCAAGGCCAGTGGAGTCAGTCCTAGGTGGCTTCGCCTTTTTCCCTGGCGCGCTTTCGAGGTTTTTTTCTTAGGTAATGGTGGCATTTGAATTCTCCTCCTTCATCCCTGGGCAGTCGGGGTGACATAGCGGTTTCATGGGCAAATTCAGCAACACATATTGCCGTATTAACTCTCCCAGGTCAAGAATATTATTGTCATCAATAGTGAATTCTCCCGACTCCTCTGGTGAAGAGAGTGTCGCATCATCAGATATCGGAAGAAATTCCTCTTCTGCAGTGAAACTCATCGGCCATGAGAATATATCGAGACAGCGGCTACACACGAGTTTTACCTCAGCATTCAGCTTACACTGGACCAAAACTCCCTGACTAGTACGAGTCAACTTCGCCTTTCCTTCAACATAACCCTCAACTTCCCCACCCATTATCCCATTTATGTCATGGCTTTGGCTGGTGCCAACGGGCTCTTTCAGCAAGTGAGTTACGTTTATCGAAGCTTCCAGTGGTTCGCCTTTCATCTGTCATACCTAGAAATTTGGACCAGGTACAAAGTATAATAAGTATCCGCAAGAGGTTCAAGTTAGAAGCAGAAAAGGCTCATTTTATCATATTGAGTAGAATTTGGGTTCTTGGCTTCGCTCAGGATAATGGAAGGGAGTGCTAGGCAACCTTGGAGACAAAAGAACTTAAGCTAAAGGTAAAGGATAGCGTCGAATCACAGAGGCAGCAGCTCACCCGCTTGAGCCTGAATATTCATGATAACCCTGAGTTGGGCTTCAGGGAAGAGAAGGCATCGGCTTGGCTGGCTGGCTATCTCGAGGACAATGGATTCCATGTCGAACGAGGCATTGCCGGCCTGCCCACGGCCTTTCGAGCGACGTATGGCCAAGGGAGCCCAAGAGTCGCACTGCTTGCCGAATATGATGCTTTGCCCAAAATAGGGCATGGCTGCGGACACAATATCATAGGTGTTTCAGCAGTTGGTGCCGGTGTCTCTAGCAAGCATATTATCGACCAGTTAGGAGGGAGCGTTGTGGTTATGGGCACTCCTGGAGAGGAAGGTTTTGGTGGCAAGATAGACATGGTAAAAGCAGGAGCATTTAAAGAAATAGATGTGGCTATGATTGTACATCCTGATACAAGAAACATGTCAACCGAAGAGGCGCTGGCCGCCAGCACCTTAGAGGTGGAATTCTTCGGCCGACCGGCTCACGCTGCTGGCCAACCTCACAAAGGCATAAACGCCCTTGACGCCTTGATTCTGGCTTTCACCTCGATAAACTCGCTACGCCAGCATATAAGGGGGGATGCCCGCATCCATGGCATAATCACTGACGGAGGAGAGGCGCCTAACATAGTGCCTGCTCACAGCGCTGCTGTGTTCCTGGTACGTGCCCTAGATGATGACTATCTCGCTGAATTAAGGGATAGGGTTTTGAGTTGTTTTACAGGAGCATCGGTAGCCACCGGGGCGAGACTGGAATACAGATGGAGGGACAGGACTTACGCTCCGATGAAGAACAATATGACTCTGGCTGGGCTATTCAAGCAGAATCTAGAATCCGTGGGACGCAAAGTGGAAGCCTTCGACCCTCGTTTTGGCCTGGGCAGCACCGATATGGGAAATGTTAGTCAAGTGGTGCCCAGCATACACCCTACAATAGCTATTGCCCATGGTGACGTATTGATACATACACCGGAGTTTGCCGCGGCCACTGTCTCTGATGCGGGACACAACGGCTTATTGGACGCAGCCAAGGCGATGGCAATGACTGTGGCTGATATCCTACAGCCAGGAACGATCGATAAAATCAGGCAAGAGTTCCGCCGCGGCTAGGGTAAGCATCACCATTCCAGAAACTGAAAACGATGGTATAATCAGTGTGAATCTTGTCCCCTATATGAACGTGCTCAAATCTCTGTGGGGCAAAGTCTCGCAAGGCGGGGAACCCTGTGAGTTCCGAGGGCACAGCTACAAGTTAGAGTAATGTCATTGTTGCCAGTGAAACAAAGCAATTCCAGCAGGACCTATCAGGTAGTTATAATCGGCGGTGGACCCGCCGGACTCACCGCCGGGCTATATTGCGCCCGCTCCAGGTTTAACAGTCTGCTTATCGAGCAGGGAATAATTGGCGGGAAAATAACTAACGC
>CAYGWI010000146.1:0-2254 GCA_964353715.1 uncultured Dehalococcoidales bacterium
AACACCTGGGTTTCCCCGCGGGCAAATAATCCTGAGCCATGGGTGCGAGGAAGGACGCCAACTTCACAGCTAATAGGACGAATTTCTTTGGTTTGTCGCCCATCCAGGTGTCGCCTCGTCTGTAATATTTTTGCCCTCACTGCAGCTTTAAGCTGGCTTTCAAAAGCAAAATTGATTTCATCTTCAGAAAAAGAATCAGCCAACTTGTTCTTTATTTGCTCCTTGAGAGACGTGAGAGCCTTATCTCTTTGCAGTTTCCCCGGTTCTTCTAGAACCTGGCCTAATTTCTCACCCAGTATGGCAGCGATTTGCGATGAAAGCTCCGGAGCAAGTTCTTTAGATTTGATTTCTACCTTGGCTTTGCCATGAACCCTCTGCAGCTCTTCCTGAAGCTTGATTATTTCTTGATTCGCCTCGTGCCCCAATTTAATTGCCTCGAGCAGTATCTCTTCGGAGACTTCTTTGGCGCCTGCCTCCACCATCACAATGTCTTTATTAGTGCTGGCAACGACCACATCGAGCAAGCTATTCTCCATTTGAGCCAAAGGAGGATTCACGATTAGAGCGTCGTTTATATAGCCAACATGCACCGCCGATATCGGACCAGAGAACGGGATGTCCGACAATGTCAAAGCTGCTGAAGCGCCAATAAGGGCACAAATATCGGGTTCATTTTCCTGGTCGACAGATAGCACTGTCGCCACGACTTGAACATCATAATTGAACTGCTTGGAAAGAAGCGGGCGCAGAGAGCGATCGATGAGCCGACTGGTTATAACTGCTTCCTCAGTAGGGCGTCCTTCCCGCCTGATGAAGCTGCCCGGTATTTTGCCCGCAGCATAGAGTCTTTCCTCATAATCCACCGTCAGAGGAGCAAAATCTATCCCCTCCCGGGGTTCAGCCCCTGAACAGACAGTGGCCAAAACAACCGTGTTGCCATATTGAACAGCGACAGCACCATTGGCTTGGTGAGCGAGTTTCCCTGTCTGGATGGTAAGAGCCCTGCCACCTACTATACGCTCAAGAACGTCAGGCATATTATTCCCTCAAACCTAGCCTAGTAACAAGAGAATAATACCGCTCGGGCGCGGTTCTATTCAGGTAGCGTAAGAAACGCCTCCGCTGCCCTATTACCCCGTGAAGCGCATGCCGGGAGTGCCGGTCCTGATGACACAACTTAAGATGCTCCGTTAGCCGATTTATCCTTTCGGTAAGCAAAGCCACCTGGACCTCGACAGACCCGCTATCACTGTCCTTAAGTCTAAACTGGGTAATGATTTCCCCTTTCTTCTCTTTGTCCATTGTTGTAGGCTCCCTAATTTAGTAGTGTCGTATATCATATCACGGCAGGAAAATCTTGTATAGAAATTGACCAGAAGAGCGGGATGCTCTATAATTAACGAGTAAAGCCAACTTTTTATGCATGAAAGTTGCGGCGTTTTTGGTATTTATGCCCCGGGCATAAACGTAGCTCAGACGACTTTTTTTGCCCTCTTTGCCTTACAGCATCGTGGTCAAGAGAGCGCTGGCATTGCTGTCACCGATGGCAACGGAATAAGAGTACATACCCGCATGGGATTAGTGTCCCAGGCATTCACGGAAACCGACCTTGCTTTGCTCCAAGGACATGTTGCCATCGGCCATAACCGCTACTCCACTACGGGCTCAAGCAGACCGGTAAATGCCCAGCCCATCGTAGCAAAATCCGATGGGGTGACCATTGCCCTGGCGCATAATGGCAATATCATCAACTCCAAACCACTCCGTGATGAACTCCAGGAGCGCGGCTATCAGTTCAACACCAGCAGTGATTCGGAGGTCATCGCCAATCTGATTTTGGCCTCCCCTGGCCAGAACTGGCAGGAAAAAATAGAATACGCCATGCACCGTCTCCAGGGAGCCTATTCTTTGGCAATCTTGACTGAAAATAGCCTGATCGGGGTTCGTGACTCTTTCGGCGTTCGTCCTCTTTGCCTCGGCAGTATCGACGGTGGATGGTGCATCGCCTCCGAAAGTTGTGCCCTAGACCATACAGGTGCCCAATTCATAAGGGAAATCGAACCCGGGGAAATCGTCACCATTGACAGCCACGGAGTACAGAGTCTCAAGAAGGAGAGTGACAGAAAGGCTTTGTGCATCTTTGAATACATTTATTTCGCCCGTCCCGACAGCATCATCCAGGGCAAACTCCTCTACCCGGCCAGGGAAGCTATGGGTAGAATACTTTCTGAAGAATATCCTGTCGATGCTGATT
>CAYGWI010000147.1:0-2249 GCA_964353715.1 uncultured Dehalococcoidales bacterium
TTGGTAACATCTATGAAATGAATCTTGGCCATCTTTGCCTCCCAGATGGGTGAATTTAGCAAAGATATCACTATTCTTTCGGGTTATCAAATTCCGGATCAGCCAAGGTCGTCTGTATTGTCACTACGAGCGATAACGAAGTATCTGGATTCTTCGCGGAGTTTATCCTGAGCGAGATTCTTCGGTCGCTTCGCTCCCTCAGAATGACACAAAGCGAAGGGCTCAGAATCACAATAAGCGAAGGGTTCAGAAAGACAGGGGAGGTGTCGGGAAACGCTCATCCAGAAACTTCCTTTGTTTTCGCCCTTTGGATTATACTAATGGCGACGATGGCAAGGGCAATAGAATGGCTTGATGGCAGGCTAAGGATACTGGACCAGAGCAAGCTGCCGGGGGAGCAAATCTTCCTCAATCTGGATAACTACCGTGACGTAGTTGTCGCGATTAAGGAAATGAGAGTTCGCGGGGCGCCAGCCATCGGGGTAGCTGCTGCCTACGGCATAGCTCTGGGTGCATCAGGTATTGGGACGGCGGACAAGGATGATTTTCTCGCGCAGTTCAATCGGATCATGCAGGCTTTTGCTGCCTCGCGCCCTACTGCGGTCAACCTCTTTCAAGCTATCAACAGGATGAGGAAAGCTGCCAAGGGGGATGGTGTTAGCGAAATAGCGAAGTCGCTTATCAATGAAGCAAAGCGGATTCACAAGGAAGAAGTAACCGCAACTGAGAAACTCAGCCGGCTAGGGGCCGAGCTTATCAAGGATGGTTTCACCGTACTTACTCATTGCAACGCGGGTCCTTTAGCCACCGCCGGCTATGGCACTGCTCTGGGTGTCATCAAAGCTGCCAAAGAACAGGGTAAGAAACTGAGTGTCTTTGTCACGGAAACTCGTCCCTTGCTCCAGGGAGCCCGGCTCACTACCTGGGAACTAATGCAGGACGGCATACCTGTAACATTGATTACCGATTCCATGGCTGGCTACTTTATGAAACGGGGAGAGATTGACTGCGTCATTGTTGGTGCTGATAGGATTGCCGCCAATGGCTACACTGCCAACAAGATTGGCACATACACCCTGGCGGTACTGGCGAACGCCCATGGCATCCCATTCTATGTTGCTGCCCCGACCACCACTATTGACCTCTCACTACCCAGTGGCTACCAAATCCCAATTGAAGAGCGAAGCCCCGAGGAGGTAACTCATATCCAGGGAGTGCCCATTGCTCCGGCAGGCACAAGAGCGGCCAATCCTGCCTTTGACATCACTCCCCCTAGTTACATAACTGCCATAATCACCGAAAAAGGCATAATAATGGCATCTTATACGGAAAACCTGAAAAGGATAGGCTCTAGATGTTCGTAGCGGCTTGTTCCACTGCCGGAGTTATTCGGCAGGCCCAGTCAGAGTTGTTTGAGTCATGATTTCTCGCTTTACCTTTTAGGAGTTGCGGTGGTAAAATAGTATAAAGGATAGCGATGTCAGGACATTCTAAGTGGGCAAATATTAAGCGGCAGAAGGGAGCAGCCGATGCCAAGCGCGGGCAGGTATTTACCAGGCTTGCTCGAGAAATTATAGTTGCCGTGCGACAGGGTGGAGTCAGTCTGGATAGTAATTTCCGATTACGCTTAGCTGTGCAGAAAGCCCGAGATAGCAACATGCCTTCGGATAATATAGAGAGGGCCATAAAGAGGGGTAGCGGTGAAGCCGGGGGAGCTGTCTTAGCTGAAGTGACATTCGAAGGCTATGGACCGAGCGGGATAGCGGTTCTGGTGGAAGTCTTGACCGATAACCGCAATCGCACCGTTCAGGATGTTCGGCGTCTCTTCACACGCCACGGGGGAAATCTTGGTGAGACTGGCTGTGTTTCCTGGCTCTTTGACAGCAGAGGAGTGATCACTGTAGAGGGCAATACCTCAGATGCCGAAGGAATAGTACTATGGGCTATTGATGCCGGGGCAGAAGATGTGAAGGCCAGCAACGGCTATGTGGAAATCTACACCCAACCTCAGGATCTGGAAAAAATAAGAAAGATCATTGAAGAGAAAGAGCATGTGGTTTCGGCGGAGCTCTCGCTAATACCTAAGACTCCAGTGGTACTGGACGAGAGCAAAGCAGTTCAAGCCTTGAATTTCCTCGACGAACTGGAAGCACTGGATGATGTACAGCGCGTTTTCTCCAATATGGATTTCTCCGATACTACTCTAGAAAGGCTGCGCAGTCAAACCTAATATGCGCATTCTGGGCGTT
>CAYGWI010000148.1:0-2242 GCA_964353715.1 uncultured Dehalococcoidales bacterium
CCTGAGAATGCTATCATTATTGAAGATGATAACGGTAATCAGTTATATCCCTGAGCCAGGGGAGCGATGTTAGGGAGGTGCTAATGTGAGAAGAGTTTATCTGGACAATGCAGCTACCACGCCGCTTCTTCCTGAGGTCCGTGAGGCAATGATGCCCTACCTGGGGGATATCTTTGGTAATCCATCGTCGCTCCATGATTGGGGAGATGGCGCCCGTGAGGCGATTCAATCCGCTCGTGAACAGGTGGCGGAGCTCATAGGCGCTAATGCTGATGAAGTAACTTTTACTGCCAGTGGCACAGAAAGTAACAATTTTGCCATCAAAGGGCTGGCGCTGGCCCAACAAAATAGGGGCAAGCACGTTGCAGTTTCTGCCATCGAACATTTCTCGGTGCTACACTCGGCGAAAACTCTGGAAAAGTGGGGCTTCGAGGTCAGCGAAATCCCGGTGGATGAATATGGTGTGGTCAACCCGGACGATGTGCGCCGCAGTCTAAGAAAAGATACGGTATTGGTGTCCATTATGCATGCCAATGGTGAGGTGGGCACTATCGAGCCCGTAAGGGAGATAGCCGCAATAACCAGAGAGCGGAACATTCCTTTCCATACTGATGCCGTGGCTACAGCGGGGACAACGCCCGTCAACGTAGCAGAGCTGGGAGTGGATGCCTTGAGCCTGGCGGGGAACCAGTTCTATGGCCCCAAGGGGGTCGGAGCATTGTGGATCAGGAAAGGGGTACGGATTATGCCGCTTCTTGACGGCGGTATCCAGGAAGAGGGTCGCCGTGCTGGTACTGAGAATGTCCCGGCTATTGTTGGCCTGGGGAAAGCGGCAGAACTGGCTAAGGCGCAGATGGCAGACCGAATAAAGCAGTTAGCACCTCTGCGCGACCGTTTGCTCCGAGAGCTACCTGGCAGGATTGAACACGTGGTTGTCACTGGACACCAGCAGAACCGCTTGCCCGGACATGCCAGCTTCTGCGTGGAATTCATTGAAGGCGAGTCCCTGCTCATGCTGCTGAATAGCAAGGGCATTGCTGTGTCCAGTGGTTCGGCCTGCACCTCCCGGGCACTCAAAGCGTCCCATGTGCTCGTCGCGATGGGACTATCTCACGAAATAGCCCAGGGCTCTATCCTCTTCACCATTGGCATAGATAACTCCGGCGAAGATATGAATTACGTCCTGGAGACCATGCCACCCATCGTTGACAGACTGCGGCAAATGTCGCCACTTTATGCTAAGTTTAGTAAGACAATAAAAGGAGGCAAGGAACATGCCAATCTATAGTGAGAAGGTCATGGACCACTTCATGAATCCTCGTAACGTCGGGGAGATTGAGGACGCCGATGGTGTCGGCGAAGTAGGTAATCCAGTATGCGGCGATATGATGACCTTCCATATCAAGGTCAAAGACAATCGTCTCGAAGACGTTAAATTCAAGACTTTTGGCTGCGGGGCAGCTATTGCCGTATCCAGCATGGTGAGCGAGATGGCTAAGGGCAAGACGCTGGAGGAGGCCATGAAGATTACTCCGCGCTCGGTGGCTGATGAGCTAGAAGGACTACCCAAGCAGAAATTTCACTGCTCCAATCTGGGCGCCCAAGCTTTGAACAAAGCTATAAAAGATTACCTGAGCAAGAAGAAGGAAGGAGGAAAAAAGTGACGACAAAACGAAAAGTGAAGAAGGAGCATCTCTCTTGCCCCTACTGTGACCGGGAGATAATGCAGGCGAATTTCCCCTTCTGCCAGGCTTGCCAGGTCACTATCTTCTACTGCCCCGGGTGTGGAAAACCCGTGTCCCGGGACAAAAGGTTATGTCCTCATTGCGGGACTGAGATTAAGGGCTAGTGTGACTTAGAGTGGAAGTTACGGTTACAGGAGGCCTAAGCTGTGGCAGACTCTAGTTCACGGAAGCGGGCTGATCGAATCTTAGATTGTATAGGTCTTTACTGCCCGATGCCGGTTATACGAACCAAGGAGGAAATAGATAAACTTGCTGTTGGCAAAACTCTGGAGGTCCTGGCGGATGATTCTGCTGCCGAGGAAGACCTTAAGGCCTGGGCGAAGCGGACCGGGCAGAAGATACTTGAGATAGAGAAGACCAGCGAAGGTTTGAGATTTCTCATCAAAAAGACAAAATAGGAGGTTAACGATGGCAAAGAAGAAGCATATACTCTACGTTCAGACAAGTGGTGTTGACACACCTAAGCGTCTTTACTCACCGTTCGTCCTGGGCATGAC
>CAYGWI010000149.1:0-2207 GCA_964353715.1 uncultured Dehalococcoidales bacterium
GTGGAGACATCTATATCAATATCGGGAACGGATGACATTTCCTCGTTCAGGAACCTGCCCAAAAATAGCTTGTTCTTGATAGGATCGACTCTGGTTATGCCCAGAATATAAGCCACCAGGGAGTTGGCTGCCGAGCCCCTTCCCTGGGCAGGAATGCCGTTTCTTTCAGCATAATCCATGATGTCCCAGACAACGAGGAAATATCCTGACAAGCCCAGTTTCTCTATCAGATTGAGCTCATAATTGACCTTGGCTTCTACCTCCGGGTTTATGTTTGCATATCTTTTGTGAATTTTCTGCCAGCATAGCTTAGCTAGATAGCTGGCAGCAGTCTCGCCTTCAGGCAGAGGGAAATCTGGAAAGCGGTACTGTGAAAAATCCAGATTGGCGCTGCATTTCTCAGCTACGGCAATGGTATCAGAAATTGCTTCGGGGTAGTCCTGGAAAAGCTCTGTCATTCCCTTTGATGATTTGAGGTGAAACTCAGAGTTCAGTCTTAATGTGTCGCATTTATCCAAGGTCGTTCGATTTCTGATGCAGGTAAGGACGTCGTGAAGCCTGTGACCTTCTGCTGCAGCGTAATGGACATTGTTGGTGGCAACGTAGCCCAGGTTGAGGTCTTTGGCTAGCTTTACCAAGGCATGACAAATCCTCTTATCTTCAGGATATAGATTGTTCTGAAGCTCTATGTAGAAGTTCTCCTGACCAAAAATATCAATATACCCTCTGCCTGTCTCGTGAGCTTTCTCTGTTCGTCCAGAGGCGACCAAAGCGGTTATTTCTCCCTTTCGACAGCCAGAGAGGCAAATTAAATCGCCGGAGTACTGAGCAAGATCTTTCTTATCAATGGCAGGGCTGCCTTTCCTGTGCTCTAGTTGGGCTCTGGTTATCAGCCGGCACAGGTTGGAGTAACCTCTGTTGTTTTTCGCCAGCAGTGTAATATGGCTGCCGTTTTTCAGCGTCATCTCCGCCCCAATAACAGGCTTGAGCCCGGCGGCAAGACAGGCTTTGTGGAAGGGGATAATTCCATATAGCCCATCATGGTCGGTCAGGGCTAGAGCAGGCATGCCAATTTCTGATGCGCGAGCCACTAAATCTTCCGGACGGGATGCGCCATCGAGGATGGAAAAATTGGAATGGCAGTGAAGGTCAACGTAGTTATTCATAATGACTGCATTTTCCTGGCTTGTAGTCCAGACACTAAGGCACGAGTGTCAACATCTTTAGTCGTATATGCGTTGCAAATACCAGGCACCGGTAATCAGATCCCTGTACATTTCACAGACAATGCCTCTCACAGTCCTGACCCGGAAATATTCCCTGTCAGTCCCTTTCCTCCACCATTCGCGGGACACTCGCCATTGTTCGCATATTTCTTCAACACCTTCCTTTCCACTCTTGTACAAAAAGGCAATAGGCCTGTGCTGGATATCCTCCTTGACTTCCAGTGTTATAGCCTCGTGAAATAGCTTGCTCATGTCTCTTTGACATCAAAGTTAGCGAAGGAAAAGGAATCTTCCGGCAACAGGCGTCCCTCTTTGTGTAGCACCTGCTTAACTATTCCCTTGCCATATCTTTGTTGGAGCTGATTTATTGCCATTATCAGTTTCTCCCAATGTTTTACCTGCGCATTGAGAAACGAAGCCTGTTTTCCCTCTTCGGAGCAAAGATCGGTTAGGGTTAGTGTCATTTTCTCAATAAGAGACGTAAATCTTGCCCTCTCCAGGTAACGCTGCAATTGACGTAGCATCACTTCCTTGGAGCATGTTGCCTCTTTGAAATGGAACGTTCGTTTAACCATATCGCCATTGCTGAAAGAAAGGAACATAGTCAAACGGCGGCAGCATTGCCAGTGCTGCTTCAGCTGTCCTGCGAAGCTGTTCAAGAGGTCACCGGCTCCATTTAAAATGATAGTGAGAGATTCCCCCGGCGGCTCAAAGAGAACCTCGCCCGTGAGGGCTTCTGACGCCTTCCAGGGCATGAGCTTTGAGAAATCAATGCCATTTGCCAGTTCCCATAAGATTTGACCTTCTCGTCCAAATTGAAGCTTGACTGCTCCGATTGGCAATTTTGCCAGCTCCTCCATTTTGTAGATACCAAAGAGTTTGAGCCTTCTCAGCGATTCGGGCGAGGCTGGCAGCAAATCTACAGGTAAATTTTGTAAGAATCTCCTTTCCTCACCATCTGGAACTATAAGGCACTCACCG
>CAYGWI010000150.1:0-2188 GCA_964353715.1 uncultured Dehalococcoidales bacterium
TTTTGGACCATAGCCTGGCCGATAATCTGGGTAATCATTGGAAGCTTCTCATTTACAGGTGGTGCCCCTCAAGAAGTGATTCCCTATATCAAGGGTTCTATTGCTATTTCAATGATGGTTTTTGCACTGATGATAGCCGGCATGTCCAACCTTCCCGCCAGTATTGCCGGCGATAGGGCAAATGGGTTACTTTCCAAACTCATATCAATGCCCATAAAACCTTACAAGGATTTCATTGGGAGAATCTCTGCCGTTATTACCCTTTCTTTGCTGGTAGCAGCTCTGGTTATAGTAATTGGTATCGCAGTCGGTGCACGTTTCACAGGAGCTGGAGTCGAGATTCTACAGGCTGTTGGCTTTGTATTTCTGGTAATCTGTGCCTCTGCCGGAGTGGGCCTTATAGTCGGCACATTGATTAAGAATCTTCAGGGCGCAATTATGACAGGTGTCGGCTTTGCAGTAGTAACATCTGCCATATCAGGCCTATACGCTCCGTACGAGGTTCTGCCGGTGCCACTTCAGATATTTTCTCGAGTCTATCCCATTTCGTCGGCACAGGCATCAATTGTATACTTACTGTCCGGACCAGATATGGTCGCATACAATCCTTTAACTTCCGGTCAGGTGACTCTTACCATAGCTCTTTCTATCACACTTCTCCTTGCCGGTACAGTCTTATACTCAAGACTCGGTTGGAAGCTCGAGTGACTAATTGACATCATCCCTCTTGCAGCAAGCTGGCACTAAGCAGGATTCTTGACTGAGATACTAGGCTCGCAGGATAATAGGGCATCTGCTCAGGTACTTCAGCATTCCCAGGAGCCAAGACGATAAATGCTTGCCGAAATTGACGTAGCAATCATTGGCGCTGGAGTGATTGGCCTGGCTACAGCGCGTGAAATCGCACAAGGGCAAAAAGAGGCCTTCGTCTTTGAGAAAAACCGCACTTTTGGCCTTGAGACCAGTAGCCGCAATAGTGAAGTAATCCACGCCGGCATCTACTATCCTGAGAACTCCCTTAAGGCCAAACTTTGCGTTGAAGGCAAGAACCTGCTCTACAGGCTCTGCGACAAGAATAACATCACCCACAAAAAATCTGGCAAGATTGTCGTGGCAGCAGACGAAAACGAGATGAGTTGGCTCGAAGAGCTTCACCAGCAGGGAAAAAGGAACGGCGTCGATGATCTAGTGCTCCTTTCCAGGGCGGAAGTGAAGAAGCTGGAGCCGAACGTCGAAGCTAGAGCCGGATTGTTGTCTCCATCCAGTGGGATTCTTGATTCCCACAGTCTGTTGAAGTTTCTCTACGACCAAGCCAGGGAAAAGGGGACTGAGTTTGTCTTCGATACCGAGGTGATAGGAATAGAAAGGTCAGGGACAAAGTACAAAGTGGAAATCAAGGACCGGGATGGGATTTCTGCTTTTGTTGCGCAGACGGTTGTGAACTGCGCTGGCCTATACTCCGACAGAATAGCACAGCTTGTCGGCATAGACATAGCTAGAGCAGGTTACAGGCTTCATTACTGCAAAGGAGAGTATTTCAGTCTAGACTCAAAGTATAGGAATCTCGTAAGCAGGCCCATCTACCCCACCCCGGAGCAAGCTGGACACGGAATTCATTGGAGGCAGACGCTCGACGGTAGAGTGCTGCTTGGCCCGAGCGCTGACTATGTTGACTCGATAGACTATGCCGTCGACGATATGCACAAGCAGCATTTCTACGATTCCGTCAAGTTATTCCTTCCCTTTGTTGAACTTGAGGATCTATCCCCAGAATCTGCAGGCATACGGCCCAAGCTTCAGGGACCAGGCGAAGACTTCCGTGATTTTGTCATCACCCATGAAGAGAAGGCAGGCTTTCCGGGCTTGATAAATCTGATCGGGATAGAATCACCGGGACTCACCGCAGCCCTTGCCATTGCCAGATACGTAGCCAGAATGATGTCATAATCAGAGGTAGCTTCATGACCTGGATAGGTGGTATCTTCAGCAAAGTTAATATGAGCCAGGATGACCTGAGAAAAAAACTCGCCGTCATGATGGAGACGGTCTGTCCTGCAAACGAACCGTCGACCTGTGCCTATCCCCCCTGCATAAGCTCCATCCTCGACGACGTCCATGGCCGGGCCCTCGTAAAAGTATCTGTCCCCACTGAAGGAACTCCGTCAGACCATGCCTATGCAGATTACCG
>CAYGWI010000151.1:0-2185 GCA_964353715.1 uncultured Dehalococcoidales bacterium
GTGCCAGGGCGGCCACAAGGCCACGTCCGTCGCCAAAGCCTCCCGAGGCAATAACAGGAATGCCCACAGCATCAACAGTCAACGGAATCAAGACGAGAGAGGTAACATCCTCCTCGCCCGGAGCTCCGGCGCACTCGAAGCCATCAATGCTAACGGCATCGCAGCCTATTCGCTGAGCGGTGCGAGCGAAGCGCACTGCGGTGCACTTGTGTATCACCTTAACTCCAGCCGCCTTAAGCCGTTCCATATATTGCTCCGGGTTTCTGCCGGCTGTTTCCACAATCTTTACTCCGGAATCGATAACCGCTTTGACATAGCCGTCAATATCCACAGGGCGAAGAGTGGGCAACAGTGTAATGTTTACCCCGAAGGGTTTGTCGGTGAGCGCTCTGGTCTTCTTGATTTCGGCGGCCAGTTCCGCGGGGGTTGGAAATGTAAATGCCGTTAAGATACCGAGCGCCCCGGCGTTGGATACTGCGGCTACCAGCTCGGCGCGGGAAAGCCACATCATTCCGCCCTGGGTGATAGGATACTTTATACCTAGAAGCTCCGTGATACGTGTCTTCAACATCCTGTTTCCTCCTTGTGATATTTGTCGTTGATTATAACATTCAGGCGGTTAGCCCCGCACATTCACGCGGGCTTAAACATTCCTGTTTCCCCTCAAAAACAGGCTCTCTCTTATCCATAGAAGCCCGCGAGCCTTTGGGTGGAAGATAAGTCTCTGTGTCGGTGTCCGATGTCCCCGAGAAGTCGTAAGACTTCAGGGGGCTGGTTTAGTGATTATTCCTATCCAAAACGGCCAGCAATTCTTCCAGGGGCAGAGTATTTAATATATGCTGCGGCTCACACCATGCCCGCCGGGCAACGCCAACCCCGAATCGCATGAGGCCCAGATGAGTAATGCTGTGGGCATCGGTCCCGATGGCGAGCTTTACCCCCGAATCTCGGGCACGAAAAGCGTGGATATCCTTCAGGTCAAGGCGGTCAGGCATGGCGTTGATCTCCATGACCTTATTATACTTGGCTGCGGCCTGGAAGACGGCTTCCAGGTCTATCGCTGTAGGCTCACGCTCTCCTATAAGGCGGCAGGTAGGGTGGGCAATCACGTCGACATCGGGGTTTTCTATTGCGGCTATTACTCTGCGGGTCATCTTTTCCTCGCTCTGGCTCATGGCGGAGTGAACGGCAGCAATCACTATGTCCAGTTCAGATAGGACTTCGTGAGGCAGGTCTAACCTACCGTCCGCCCGAATATCAACCTCGATGCCCGTGAGCACACGAATTCCTATTGAGCGTTCGTTAAGAGCTTTGATTTCAGCAACTTGTTCCCTCAGCCGCTCCACATCGAGACCATGGGCAATGCCACGTCCCCCGGAATGTTCCGTGATCGCGATATACTGATAGCCCACATCCTGGGCCGCTCGAGCCAGTCCCTCGATGGAATCATGCCCGTCGCTCCACTCAGTGTGTGTATGAAGGTCTCCCTTGATGTCGGATAACCCCACAAGCTTTGGTATTGCTCCCTGCTCAGCCTTTTCTATCTCGCCCTGTGCCTCTCTGATTTCCGGCGGCATATACTGGAGGCCCAACCGACGGTAGAATTCCTCTTCCGCGGCAAATTTCTCGAGCTTGCCCGTAGCTACAACCGTTATCCCATATTCGCTCAGCTTTAGCCCCTGCTTGTGCCATTTTTCTCTCAGGGAAATATTGTGCTGTTTGCTGCCGGTAAAATATTGCAGCAGCGAACCGAAGGAGTCGTGCTCCACCATCCTCAAGTCAACCTGTAGTCCGCCGCTGACAATGACGCTGGCTCTGGTTAACCCTTGAGCCAGCACCTGTCTTACCAGAGGCAGTGCCACAAAACCATCCATAACCTCCTTGGGGTTGTCGGCAGTGCCCATGAGGTCGATATCGCCCACTGTTTCCTGAAAGCGACGTAAGCTGCCCGCGGGAGTGAGATTTCTCACGCCGGGGATGGAGCTGAGGGCAGCTATGATTTCCTCGACAATAGGCAGAGCTTCCCCGATGGGGATGCGCTGGTCTTTGCGACGCAATGCCTGAATTTGGTGGAGGATGTTGTCAGCGGTCCTATCGCCAAGGCGGAAGAGCTTAGCTACTCGCCCATCGTTGATTGCTCGCTCCAGTTCGTCTGCCGAGCTTATCCCTAATTCGCTGGAAAGCT
>CAYGWI010000152.1:0-2177 GCA_964353715.1 uncultured Dehalococcoidales bacterium
GAAGCCAACTACCGTCGGCATCCACCTGTTACCACCCCCTGAATCCCCTCCCCAAATGAATTGACCATCTTGCTATCATTGACTCTGACTGTAACCCACACTTTGTAGAGGTATGATAGCATTAGCTAGCAAACCTGTCAAAACCCCCCAGAGTTGGGGCTGATTGCCATTACCGGGTGTCATTGTGGGCACCCCATCGTCATTGCGAGCCCCGACAGTGCCAAAGCGATCTTGTCCCCTCTGTCGTTGCGAGGAGCAGAGCGACGAAGCAATCTCGGTGGATGGATTTAGATTGCCACGCTTCGCTCGCAATGACGAAAAGAATCAAGTGGGCGCAGTGGGGCAAGACGGAGCTCAGAATCACAATGAATGGCTCGCCACCCTAATGTGCCTTAACGGTAATCTTCAGACCATCTATTTTGCCTACGCCCTTTAGCGTAGAGACCAAGCCGGTTATTGTGTTGGTGAGAATCTCCTCAGGGAAGGGGGTGAGGGGAAGTTCATTCCCATTGATGATAAGCTTGATACCGCCCTGCTCCAGACAAAGTTCCAGACCCCGCACGTTTTCAGCTCCTTTCAAGGAGGAGACTGCACCAACCACAGTGCGAGCTAAGAACTGTTCGGCGAAGGGATTGAGTTTGATGGATACCTTGTTCACCGCAAGCTCTGCCTTAAGGGTCTTGTCCATTTTATACCTCCTGGTCTATTCTCAAGACGGCACTAGAATTCGACCAGCACTTTGCCATCTTCAATCTTGACATTGTATACTCTAAGGGCCTTGGACATCTTGAGCGCACTGCCAAGCTTCGACATCAACCCTCCTTTTAACCAGCGCACCACCTGCCCACTACTGAGACCAAATTGAGAGCCGTGCACAGGGCAAGTGACCACAGTTCCCTCCAGTTTACCCTGTGACAAATCGCCCTTCATATGAGGGCAGCGATTATCGGTGGCATAGTACTTATCTCCAACCCTGGCCACGAGGATTTCATGCCCCTCTGCAAATACCTTTTTCATTGTTCCGCTTTTCAGTTCCTCTATTTTGGCTACCTCTATAAACTTACTCATAAAACACCCCCTTTCGTAAATCCTAGCTATTATGAGAATTATTGCCTACCGAACTAGATCACCTTCCGGAATTTCTCTTTGGGAGCGCCACAAATAGGGCATTCATCGGGAAGAACGCCGTCCGAGACATATCCGCAGACCTGACAGACGTAATACTCGGTCTCTTCTTCAGCCATCGTATGCGCCAGCGCCTTCTTGTAAAGCTGGGCATGCCCCTTTTCCACATCGCGGGAGTAACCCAGGATCGTCGCCACGCCCATATTGTCCTCTTCATTGGCTTCTCTAATGAATTGAGGATAGGTGCTGGCAGCTAGATTCTCCCTCTCAAAGGCGCTTTCCAGGTTTTCCTGAGTGCCAGACGCAGCGCCCAAAAGGCGCAAGTGGTTGAAGGCATGGACTGACTCAGCTTCGGCGATAGCTCGAAACAGCTTCGCCACCTGAGGATAACCCTCTTGGTCAGCCTTCATGGCAAAAGCCAGGTTCCTCAGATGGGCCTGGGACTCGGCCACGAAACCAGCCTTAAGGTTGTTCAGAGTCTTTGTCCCTTTCACGCCTGAAACCTCATGAGGGACGATCTTCCCTGCCTCAGCACCACAGACCGGGCAGCGCTGAGGTTTGTCGGTGCTAAGTTCTACGTGATAGCAATTGGTACACTTCCACATAATATTGTCTGCCCCTTATGAACTTAGTGCTTTCCCTTGGCGAGGTACTTCTCAGGGTCTTTGTCGAAAGCCTTCTTGCAGCCGACAGCACAGAAGTAGTACTTCGTTCCTTTATATTCGGAAGTAGCTGCTGCCTTACTTTCCTGTACCTCCATCTTGCAAACCGGGTCTATTGCCATTGGGCACCTCCTTTCCCTGATTGCCAGGCCTAGCTGGTTTGAACCTTCTTAAACGCAGTGAGTTGGACACGACGGTGATGGAACTAGCGGCCATGGCTGCTGCGGCTAACATGGGATTCAAGAAACCATACTCACCCAGAATGAAATGAAGCCCGGACGGGACACCTGTCTCCCCGAAGACAAGATACAATACTCCGGCAGCTACCGGAATGAGGGCAGTATTGTAAGCAAAGGCCCAGAAGAGGTTCTGCTTGATAGTCCTCATGGT
>CAYGWI010000153.1:0-2065 GCA_964353715.1 uncultured Dehalococcoidales bacterium
CTTTCCCAGCCATATTCAGGAACAATGAACACGGGGTCTGTGGTCAGAGCCACCGCTTTATCCCCAATCTCCACTATCCCCACATCCACTCCATGTTGAGGTCCCACCAACACCGCCCTGCTCTCGGCACCTAAGCGAGGGTATATCAATTCGTTAAAGATCTCCGGGGAGATTTTGCCGATTTCAGGAAGTTCGCTCATTCTTATTCTCCTTCTCCTCAGATTTACTTAAGTAGTCCTCAACGGCCGACTTAAGCGCATCCTCGGCCAGGACCGAGCAGTGCATTTTGACCGCCGGCAGCCCATCTAAAGCTGCAGCAACTGTTTTGTTGGAGATTTTCAAGGCCTCTTTTAAGCTCTTCCCCTTCACTATCTCAGTGATCATCGAGCTGGTGGCGATGGCGGCTCCGCAGCCGAAGGTCTTGAATTTGGCATCAACGATGATGCCGTCCTTGACCTTAATGTAAAGCTCCATAATATCGCCGCAGACAGGATTCCCCACGCGCCCCACGCCATCGGGGTTCTCAATCTCCCCGACATTGCGGGGATTCTTGAAGTGCTCCATCACTTTTTCACTGTACACCGACCACACATCACGCATCTTTTATTTCACCCCTTATCCCAATCATAAGTGTTTCAAAGGGAATATCCTTCCCGCTTTTGCTTAAAGCCTCCCGACCAACATGAACCAGACCATAGCAGCAGGGGACTTCCATGTGCACAACTTTCAGGCTTTTGATATCTGAACTTTCCAGTATCTGGGTAACCTTGCTCACATAAGCACTAAGGTCGTCAAGTTTAGGACAACCGATAGCAATCGCTTTTCCCTTTAGAAAATCAGGGTGAAAATTAGCGTAGGCGAAAGGAACGCAATCAGCCACCAGAACTAAATCCGCATTCTGGAAATACGGGGCATGCGGGGGAACCAGATGAAGCTGTATCGGCCATTGACGAAGTTCAGAGCTAATCTTTGCTGCGGGCCTAACTTCTTCTTGCCTTCCCCAATGCAGCATTTGGGCAGAGGGACAAGAGCTTATTCCGGTGTGCGAATGGTATTCAGGAAGTTCGTGTGCATGCTCTTTCAGATGCTCTAAGTGTCTTTCTAAAAGCTCTGGCGATTTCTCCTTGACATGTGCTATTACTCCCTCTTCATCATATTCCTCAACTTCCTCTTCCTCAATAGCTAGCGCTCCCTGGGGACATTCGCCAAGGCATGCCCCCAGTCCATCGCAGAAACTCTCTCTTACCAGTTTGGCTTTGCCTTCAACAATCTGGATGGCTCCTTCGGAGCAGGACGGAATACAAAGCCCACACCCGTCGCACTTTTCCTCATCAATCTTGATGATCTTCCTCTTTGCTTTTGCCATCTAGTCAATCTCTCTTAGTAATTCGGCAACCTTTTCTTTTATTATGCCCAGTGCCCTGCGGTAGTCCTCGATATCCTTCCCTCTGGGATCTGAAATACTCCACTCAATCCTCTGCGCGCCCGAGATAACAGGACATGCGACATCGCAGCCCATAGTGACAGCGACATCAATTGGCTGTTTGTCCTTGATGCTCTTGGGCTTGCCGTGCCAGATAACATTCTCTTCCCTTAATACCTCCAATGCCTTGGGGTCCACTTCCGGTGTCGGATGCGTCCCCATACTCAGAAACTCGATATCGGGCC
Source organism: uncultured Dehalococcoidales bacterium (assembly GCA_964353715.1). Taxonomy (GTDB): domain Bacteria; phylum Chloroflexota; class Dehalococcoidia; order GIF9; family AB-539-J10; genus RBG-13-51-36. Next base: position 1,669 of record CAYGWI010000153.1, read on the forward strand.
TGTTACTTAACTCCCTGGCCAATGCCTCAGCCATCTGGCTCCGACAGGAGTTCCCAACACACACAAAGGCAATTCTTTTTTTCAATTTCCTGCAGACTCCTTCTCCCGACACGTTGTCTGGCTTACTCGCACCGCTGCCGACGAGGCTCCAGGCTGTCATGTGTAGTCAATCCATCAATATCGCATTTTGTCTGAATCTCGTTTGAGAGAATCTCCGCTTCCCCACCATATGCAGCGTACTCCAGGTCTAAATTGTCGGCTTTCGCATATCGGCTGCCCCATGGCATTCAGCAAACATCGGTTCCCTTCCAGGACCCAGCTTATTTGGCACTCTTCAAAAGCGGGGACATGGCTCTCAACTTGGCGACAATTCCCGGCAAGACCTCTAGCACCCGCT
>CAYGWI010000154.1:0-2056 GCA_964353715.1 uncultured Dehalococcoidales bacterium
GCCAGAATAGCTCCATCCTTCATCCGTGAAATGTGTGCCTTATCAATGACGTTCATGTCGCCCGTGGTGGTGATAAAAACTTCCCCAATTTCGCAGGCCTTAATCAAAGGCATGACCTGATAGCCGTCCATGGCCGCTTCCAGAGCCGGTATAGGCTGGACTTCAGTGATGATGACGTGTGCCCCCAACCCTTGAGCCCGTTTGGCTATTCCCTTGCCACACCAGCCGTAGCCCGAAACAACCACCGTCCTCCCCGCCCACAGTATATTGGTGGCTCTGGTAATGCCATCGATTGTGCTTTGCCCCGTTCCGTACCTGTTGTCAAACAAGTGTTTGGTTTGAGCATCGTTCACGGCGATAATAGGATAAATCAACTTGCCAGCCTTCGCCATATTCCTCAGCCTGATGACCCCTGTGGTCGTCTCCTCGGTGCCACCGATGACGTTAGCGACCAGTTTTGCGTAATCCTTGTGAAGGGTGGAAACCAGGTCCGCGCCATCATCCATGGTGATGTGTGGCTTATGTTTCAGGGCGGCGATGATATGTTTGTAGTACGTCCTGTTATCTTCACCTCTGATGGCATTGACAGGGATGCCATAGTCCACCAGGGCAGCAGCTACATCGTCCTGGGTACTTAAAGGATTTGAGGCGCACAGAACCACTTCGGCACCGCCTTCTCTTAGAGCCAGAGCTAAGTTAGCCGTCTCGGTGGTGATGTGCAGGCAGGCAGAAATACGCACTCCCGCCAGGGGCCTCTCTTTGCCGAATCTTTCACTTATCAGCCTGACGACTGGCATTTCCCTGCCAGCCCAGTCGATGCGAAGTTTGCCCTCTCGGGCTAAGGAGAGGTCTTTGATGTCATATTGCGTTTCATTCATTTTCCCCATTTGGCTACTTTCTAGTTCCTTCTACTGTATTTTCGGGCTCGACTCCATTGTTTACTAATCGGTCAATGGCTTTGCCACCACGATTCTCCATGGGACTATTTTAAGAAGTACAAACTCCTCAGTTTTGGTTATCTGGTATCCCGTGTCTTCCAGCAATTTCTCCACATAAATCGGCCGGCAATTGACATACTTGGGAACCTTCTGGTGTAGCCACTCATAGAACCTTATGAACAACGAACCTTCTCTGCCCTCTTTTGTAAGACTGGCAACACCAAGCCTTCCGCTAGGCTTCAAGACCCTTTTGACTTCCCTGAGAACCACAGGAATATCCGGTGTGTCAAACAGCTCCAAAGTGCTAGCCATGTAAACGGCATCGAATTTGTCATTTTGGTAGGGCATCCTTCTAGCATCCCCTTCATATAGCTCCACTCTGTCCATAAACCCCGCCTTCTTGAGTCTCTTTCTGGTTAACTCCAACATCTGAGGCGTTACATCAATACCGTGGGCTTTGCCTTTTTCTCCAACAAAGTTAGCGATTTCCTTTAACGAATATCCTGTTCCTACACCTACCTCAAGAACGACTTCACTCGGCGTGACAGATAGAAGGTGCAAGCCTTTCCGTCTAAGTCCCTTCTCAAATATTCCCTCTGCCAGAGCATAAAACCGGCTCATTACGCCATAGCTCTTCTTTATATCCTCCGATCTTACCGGTACTCTTAATATTTCCCCTTGGTTGTCAATCATGTTCTTCTATCGCTTGAACTGCTCGGCAACCCAATCAGGTATATCTAGCGTGCCCATAAGAAGCGGTTTCTGATGACAATCGCTGCCGCCGGTCATAAATATATTGTGCTTTCTGGCAAACTCAATATAGTGTGCTGTGGTTCCTTCGTCATGGTCCGTGTGCCAGCACTCAACACCATCAATGTATTCTAGCATATATTTTTCTATGACCTTCGTTTGTTTTTCTAAGTCATGCGTTATGCTTGCCAGGGATGTACCCTTGGGGTCACCGGGGTGGGCATGTATCAGTATGCCACCGGCATTCCTGATCAACTGCGATGCTTCAGCTAAAGAAAGCGGATATTTGGCGACGTCGCATTTGACCAGATACTTATCGAAGGCTTCTTGCTTGTCTTTCACAATCCCTTTTCCCACCAGGTAGTTCG
>CAYGWI010000155.1:0-2053 GCA_964353715.1 uncultured Dehalococcoidales bacterium
CGCACGGCAGCCAGAGCTGCTGGATACGACGAAGCTATCTTCCTCAACGAACAGGGATATCTTGCTGAAGGCAGCACAACCAATGTCTTCCTGGTAAGCCATGGAGAACTCATCACGCCGTGCTTTGAAAGTGGCGTCCTCCCTGGAATCACCAGGGACGCAGTCCTGGAAATAGCACGGACTTCAAATATCAAGGCCACGGAACGATGGGTGGAGCCAAACGAGCTAATCGAGGCTGAGGAGGCATTCATTACCAATTCCGTGCTGGAGCTCATGCCCCTGGTCTCCGTTGAGGGCAGAACCATCGGCACTGGCAAACCCGGCAAGTTGACCGGGGATTTGCTGTTTGCTTATAGAAAACTCGTAGACGAAACAGTAGAATTAGCTAAGAGAAAGCCATGAGTTCAAACAAGGCAGACGGGCTCCTTTTCGGAACAGGCGGCGTTCCCCTCAGTGCTGAATCCAGTTCCACCGAAGCCGGCATTGAGCGCATTGCCGAGCTCGGCCTCGGCTGCATGGAGGTCGAATTTGTTCGGGGCGTAAAGATGAGCCCTGACGTCGCCGTCTCGGTGGGAGAACTGGCAGCCAGGAAGAAGGTAGTGCTTACCACTCACGCACCTTATGCTATTAACCTCAATGCCGTCGAGCCTCAAAAAGTACACATGAGCAAAGAAAGGATACTGCAGACTGCCCGCATCGCCGCTCTTTTCGGCGCCAGAAGTATCACCTTCCATGCCGCCTTCTATCTCAAAGATACTCCTGCAGAGACCTACGTCACGGTCAAGAACCAACTGCAGGAGGTAATGAACATCCTGTGCAAAGAGGGGAACAAGGTGACGATTTCCCCTGAAGTTACCGGAAAACCCTCTCAATTCGGCACCTTAGAGGAATTGCTCAAGCTTAGCGGCGAGATGGAAGGAGTTGCCCCCTGCATTGATTTTTCCCACTGGCATGCCCGGACGGGAATGGCCAACTCCTATCAAGAGTTTCTGGCTGTCTTAGACCGGGTTGAAAAGAAACTGGGCATGCGAGGCCTGGACAACATGCACATCCATCTTTCCGGGATTGCCTACGGCCACAAGGGCGAAATCAAGCACCTGATGCTTCCCGACTCGGACTTTCGATACGCCGAGCTGCTCAAAGCGCTCAAGGAACGGAGGGCAAAAGGAGTAGTCATTTGCGAGAGTGCGCCATATCCGGAGCAGGATGCTGTGCTCCTGCAGGGGACGTACCAGAGCCTTTGACAGACACTATTTTGCTGCAGAGGGCGTTGCTTCACACTTCAGGACTATTGGTTGTATAATAAGGCGGCGAAGTGTTGCCGCTTTTGGCCATGAAATGAAGAATAGACTAACCATCGCGATTGCCGGTGCGGGCGGCGACGGAGTGGTGCTTCTAGGCAGTCTTCTACAGAGACTGGCTGCCTCCATTGGATACTGCGGCCAGATGCCCAGATACTACGGTCCCCAGATCAGGGGTGGAGCGTCAGCGGTGAAACTGAGCCTGGACACGGGTCAGGCTTCGGTGCCGGCGGATACTGCAGACATCATGATATGCTTCAACTGGGAGAAGTATATTGAACTCGAACAAGAATTGCCGCTGGGAAATGACAGTGTTCTCTTCTACGAAGACTCCCCCCCAAAGGAGGGCATTGTCCTGCCCGAGAAGTCTTTTCAGGTGGCCTTTTCCGAGATAAGCAAGGAACTGATTGGCAAGGCCTCATCCAAGAATATGGTAGCGTTGGGATTACTGGAGAGGATCCTGGATTTGCCGGAAAATCTTGCCAGAGGTGCTGGGATCGAGGACGAGGCATCAGCGTTACTGGAAAGAAATGCTCCGGCTCTCAATGCCGGGAGGCGATTACTTCTGGAGTCTCCTTTTTATGAACTGAGACTGTCTCCCCCAGAGGACCCCTCACCGAAAGTCGTGCTCGACGGCAACTCCGCAGTGGCACGGGGAGCAATTCGCGTCGGCTGTCGGGCCTTCTTCGGCTATCCGATTACGCCTGCGTCGGAGATCATGGAGGAGATGCAGGAACGTCTTAGCCAGGGAG
>CAYGWI010000156.1:0-2047 GCA_964353715.1 uncultured Dehalococcoidales bacterium
GAGAACATCATAGAAGGTGTAGTAATTGCCAACAACGAAGGGATAGTCACGGTGGACATAGGTGGCAGTGCCATACAGGCAGTCTCGAACTGTCCCGCGGCAAAGGCAGTTTATGCTTGCATCAGACCTGAGGATATCACTTTGTCTTTGTCCACTACTCGAAGTTCGGCGAGGAATTCCTTTCGCGCTGAGGTTACCCGAGTAACCACCATCGGACCCATCAGCCGAGTCGAAGTAGACTGTGGCTTTCGTATGGTGGCTTTGGTCACCAGGCTATCAGTAGAGGAATTGAATCTACAGGTCGGCAGGGAAGTCTATGCCATTTTCAAAGCTACCGGGGTGCATATCTTGGAAAAGGCAATTAGCAAATGACTGGAATTATTGATTCATTCGGACGGAGCATAAATTACCTGCGAATTTCAGTTACCGACCGCTGCAACCTGCGCTGCCTCTATTGTATGCCGCCTGAAGGTGTACCCCAGATACGACATAGCGAGATTCTCTCCTACGAGGAGATTCAGACTGTTGTCCGAGCGGCGGCGGACCTGGGTATCAACAAGATAAGACTCACTGGTGGCGAGCCGTTGGTCAGAGCCGAGTTGTCCGAGCTCATCAAGATGCTCTCTCAAATAGAGGGAATTCGAGAGTTATCTCTGACGACAAATGGGATACTTCTAAAGGACTATGCTCTGGAACTCAGGCAGGCAGGCTTGTCCAGAATTAACGTGAGTCTGGACACGCTTAGAACCGATAGATTTCAATACATAACCCGTCTGGGAAGACTGAAAGATGTTTTTGAGGGCATCAAGGCAGCCAACGAGGCCGGCTTCAAACCAGTCAAGATAAACACGGTAGTCATGCGGGGCATAAACGATGATGAGATACTGGATTTTGCCCAGATGACCTGCGCGGACGGATGGCATGTCCGATTCATCGAGCTTATGCCCTTCAAGGGCGTAGCGGAGTTTGTACCTTTCAATGAATTACGACGACATGTTAATCTGCTTGGCAAGCTGGAGCCATGTACCCCTGTGGCTGGCAACGGACCTGCCATGTACTGCCGCTTACCTAGAGCGAGGGGCACCGTAGGCTTCATCAGTCCCCTCACCGAGCTTTCTTTTTGCTCCCGGTGTAACCGCATGCGGCTCACTCCAGATGGCAAACTACGCCCCTGCCTTCTGGGAGAAAATGAGATTGACTTAAGAATGCCGCTACGCAATAATGCCTCGACGGAGGAGCTAAAACGTCTAATTTTGCAGGCAGTTGCATCCAAGCCGGAGCGCCATCATCTGGAGGCAGGCAATGTCAGGATCGTGAAACGAAAGATGTCGCAGATTGGAGGTTGATAATGAAGTCAGGGTCAATCCGTATGATAGACGTCACCGGGAAAAAGGAAACAGAACGCCAGGCAATAGCCAAAGGCAAGATACAGATGAAGCCGGCTACCTTGGAACTCATCCGTAAAGGGGAACTGGAGAAAGGAGACGTCTTAGCGGCAGCAAAGACGGCTGGAATCATGGGCGCCAAAGAAACTCACCGCCTGATACCTCTGTGCCATCCCCTCCAGCTCACGTATATTGCAGTTGAATTTGATCTCCGCGACGAGGGCAATCTGGTTGAGATTACTGCCAGTGCCAAGGGCATGGGGAAGACGGGGTTTGAGATGGAAGCACTAGTCGCAGTGGCTGTAAGTGCTCTGACTATTTATGACATGTGTAAAGCGGTGGACAAAAACATGACCATCGGAGATATTCGTCTCGTGCGGAAGAGTGGAGGCAGAAGCGGCCTTTGCGTGGCAGGTGGGTGAGCTAGAAAAGTACCCTCAGACAATGCCAGTCTCAGTTCTCTAGGCCTGCCGCGCCCGACCGCGGTTTGATCAGTATTTCCTCAAGCGGAAGCCGGGGCCGAGGTGGAGGATTCTCTCCCGCTGCGTAACCAACCGGTACTATAGCCACCGGCAATAACGCATCGCTCAAGCCAAACATACGGTTGATCTCGGCAGAATCTTCAAATGCCCCTACCCAGCAGGTGCTTAGCCCCAGCGCGG
>CAYGWI010000157.1:0-2042 GCA_964353715.1 uncultured Dehalococcoidales bacterium
CCATAGCTATCCTGGCAGCAGCCAACAAGGGATTGCCTATCTATTATTACTCACCGGCCAAGATAAAAATGCAAGTAACCAGCTACGGACAAAGCGATAAGCAACAGGTTCAAGAAATGGTGAGGGTCCAGCTCGGCCTCTCCGAGCTACCTCAGCCCAGCGATGCTGCAGATGCCTTAGCTGTGGCTATGTGCCACATTCAGCAGAGGCGCCTTAGCCAATGGCTTACTGAACATACGCCGGAATGATAGCCACATTAGAAGGAATACTGGAATATCGTGGTGACGACTCAGTTATCATTAATGTCGGTGGCATAGGCTTCCGGGTATACGTGCCCACCTCGACTTCAGGCCAGTTAGGAGCTGTCAAGGGCAGAGTTTCCCTCTATACCCATCTCCACGTGAGGGAGGATAATATTTCCCTTTACGGTTTTGCCTCCAGCGAGGAATTGACCTTGTTCAAAAGCCTTACTTCCGTCACGGGAATTGGCGCTAAGCTGGCTTTAGCTCTCCTCTCGGCTTTGAATCCTGGGCAACTGGTCATGGCTATAACCAGCGGCGATATTGATCTACTAAGCCAGACACCCGGCATCGGCAAAAAAATCGCCAGCCGCCTTGTCGTTGAACTCAAAGGCAAATTGGAAAAGGATTGGAGAGACGTGGCCTTGCCCCTGGCCCCGGAGCGTGTCGATGTCATAGCTGCTTTGACTGGGTTGGGCTACTCTGTAATGGAAGCCACTAGGGCTATCTCCAAACTTCCAGATTCTGAAGGACTGAGCTTAGAAGAGAAGGTTAAAATCGCACTGCAGCAGATGGCAAGAGGATAAGCTAGTGACCCTTGAAAAACCTTGTTTTCAGGCTGGAGAAGTCGCCGATGTATTTGATGGATTCAGCATAGGGTCGAACGATCTAACACAGTTGACCCTTGGCCTGGACAGAGATTCCGCACTTGTGGCCCACATATTCGATGAAAGAAATGAGGCAGTGAAAAGGCTGATGAATCAAGTCATAGATGCTGCCCACCGTCATAAACTATGGAGAAAGATAGGGATATGTGGGCAGGCGCCGAGTGATTTTCCTGAATCTGCCGACTATCTAGTTAGGTGTGGGATAGATTCGATGTCTCTGAGCCCGGATGTAGTACTGTCAACGATGCTAAATGTCGCGGAGCTGGAAAAGAGAATAAAGTCGAAGACCGGAAGAAAACGCACGTGATGGCGTGAGGGTGCTGCTGCGATAGATTAAGGATGTTGTTTTGACTTCCAGTATTTCGGTGATTCCATGGTCGGCAAACCCAACGTGCGTGAACAAACAGAGAAGAGAGAAGAAACCCTTTCTGCTTACGCCGCTAGGAGTAAGTCCAGTCGAGGTCGGCTGAGGTGGGAAGAGCCGTGCCCCATAAGAACCGGTTTCCAACGTGACCGTGACCGTATCATCTATTCCAAGGCCTTCCGCCGGCTAAAGCATAAGACGCAGGTTTTTATTGCCCCATTGGGCGACCATTATGTCACCAGGCTTACTCACACTCTGGAAGTATCCCAAATTGCCAGGACTATCGCTCGCGCTCTGAATCTCAACGAAGACCTGGCTGAGGCTATCGCTCTGGGACATGATCTAGGACACACGCCTTTTGGTCACATAGGCGAGGAAGTCCTGAACGAGTTGTATCACGGTGGTTTCAGGCATAACGAGCAGAGCCTAAGAGTGGTCGATCTATTGGAGAGGGAGGGACAGGGGCTGAATCTTACCTGGGAAGTGCGAGATGGCATTCTCAATCATTCCAAGGGACAGGTCGACATCTTGGCAGAAGGATGGGGAGACGTACACACCCTGGAGGGGCAAATATGCAAGATAGCTGATATTGTAGCCTATGTGAACCACGACGTCGAAGATGCCGTAAGAGCCGGCATTATCTCCCAGGGTGATTTGCCCAGGCGGGTGGTAGAGACTCTGGGGCATACGCATTCACAGCGAATCAATGCCCTGGTTTGTGACATAATAGACTGTTCCTGGCCTGTTAGTGGCGATGGCAGTGTAGCCAAG
>CAYGWI010000158.1:0-2040 GCA_964353715.1 uncultured Dehalococcoidales bacterium
CCCGGGGACAACGTTGGACACAAGCTCGACAAGTGACACAAGTCCAGACATCCTCACTCCCAAAATCAACTGCTCCAAGCTGAGCTTCATGCATGATGCGACGAACGAGAAAACTCCGGACCGTATTCCAGGGACAAGTACCGGTGCAAAGACCACACTGGTAACACAGTTTGAGAGGTTCGCCGCCGGCCTCGAGTATAACGTCTGTAGCTTCTTTATAAGGACTTAGCACTTCCATTTCGATGTTTACCTCGACTCTTTAGAATTGGCTATGAAAAGGGGTGGCCGCACAAAACCGCCGCAGCCACCCTCTCTTTCCCGTCATGCAGATTTAGCACGGCTGGGAAGTATAACAGAGCCCATCAAAAAAAACAAGATTCGGCTGACTGTCCCATTCCGGCGACCCTCGTGATAGGTTATTACCACTAAACACACCATGAATGTTATCCACGTATCGCAGCCTCCGCAGAAGATCTATCGTTGGATATCTCTCCGCCAGCAGGTTGCCGGAGAGCAGAGAAGGACATCACATCCCTTAAGGGGGCTTTATCGTCCTACCCCACCTTCGGCTGTCATTGAGCCCAATATTCCGTTGATCAGTCGGGGGGAAGAGTCGCTCCCAAAATCCTTGGCTAACTCTATGGCCTCATTTATAGCTACTTTGAGCGGGGTTTCCTTACTAAATAGAATTTCGAAAATAGCCAGGCGCAGAATATTCCTGTCAATAATAGGCATCTGCTCTACTGGAAAGGCCGGGGCAAGTTTTCCTATAAGCGCATCCAGCTCAGATTTGTGCTGCAGAACCCCCTTAACGAGCTCCTCACTGAAGCTAAGTGCTTCTTGGGTCAGTGTTTCCCCGGCTCTTAGGCGAGCCGAAGTCTCCTCCACCTTATGCTTGGTACAATCAAGTTCGTAAAGTGCCTGGAGAGCAGCGATTCTTGCCTTCCGTCGGGTGCCAGCCATTATTTGCTCACTCCCAAGAATCTTCGGGTTTTCCGGGAAGAAGAGAGAGACGAGTTTCTCATGGGGTACCAGTTAGTTAGATCTTATTTATGTGCTAGCTGCGCTATATCTTCAATTCCTGCTATATTGAAAACTTGGAGTTCGGAATCGATTCGCCTGATCAAACCAGTGAGCACTCTCCCGGGACCTATCTCATAAAAGGTGGTGACCCCACCGCGCATCATATATTCCACCGACCCTTGCCATTGGATACAATTGCGAAGTTGCTTCACTAACTCTTCTTTTATCGAATCAACGCCGGTCAACGGCCGGGCGTTCACATTGGATATTACAGGAACACTTGGTGGTCGAAACCGAACGTTCGACACGATTCTACTGAATTCAGCTATGACTGGCTCCACCAAGGCGGAATGAAAAGCCCCGCTAACCTTTAAAGGAATAAGGACGCGAGCGCCTCTTGTCTTGGCTAATTTGCTGGCTTCAGCCAGAGCCTGGACGGCACCACTGATCACGATCTGTCCGGGACAGTTTATGTTGGAGATCTCGGTTCCACTTTGAAGGCATATATCCTTAACTGTTTCCTCATCAAGTCCAATTACCGCTAGCATACTCCCGGGATTTCTTAGCCCAGCTTCGTACATTAATCTGCCTCTTTCCCTGACCAGCAAGACAGCCTCAGCCAAGCCCAGCGCACCGGCAGCCACCAGCGCAGTATATTCACCCAGACTATGTCCAGCCACAAAGGCGGGGGAGGGAAGACTGCCGCCCCTGGCGGCTTGTAGCGCTCTAAGGCAAGCAACGCTGATGACCAGTATTGCTGGCTGCACGTTGTGCGTCTTCGTCAATTCTTCGTCCGGGCCTTCAAAGCATAGACGGGATAGAGAAAAGCCTAAAGAGGCATCAGCCTCATCGAAGACTTCTTTGGCTGAAGGCTGGCTGTCATACAGGTCCAATCCCATGCCAGTACTTTGGGAGCCCTGTCCCGGGAAAACATAAGCTACCCTGGATAATTCAGCCATGCAAACTATTTCTTGGCGGGCTTGATTTCGATTACTTCCTTGTCGTTGTACCAGCCAC
>CAYGWI010000159.1:0-2027 GCA_964353715.1 uncultured Dehalococcoidales bacterium
TCCTACGTCTGGGATTTGACTGCGCATTAACAGAGAACACAAAAGGCAGGCTGCTGCTCTATTATGTGAGAGTTCCCAAGGAGGACGCCAAGCTGATGGTCTATGATGTGAGCTTCAGGAATCTGAATGCTGTCAAAGCTGAAGCATTACGTCGACTTGACCTCTTGGAAAAGGCGACATCCCCCCTCCAGCTCCCCAAATGCCCTTCCTGGATGTGCCCTTACTGCGACTACAGGCTTGACTGCGGTGAGGCATGACATTGGCGACAGCCTGACATGAATCTGGTCTATCAAGTGCAGTTGAGTTCATGGGAGCAGTCGAAATGCTGACAGGAATACATTTTCTCTTGAGCTATAAGTGCGATTCAGCATGCGACCATTGTTTTGTGTATAGCAGCCCGAACGCACGGGGAACCTTCACTCTGGACCAGATGAGGAAGATCTTCGGCGAGTTACCCAAGATTGGGACAATAGAGTGGATATACTTCGAAGGTGGCGAGCCATTTCTTTTCTACCCTATGATGTACGAAGGTATCAGGATTGCTCACAGCATGGGATTCAAGACCGGAATAGTAACTAACGCGTACTGGGCGACATCGGAGGAGGACGCAGAACTCTGGCTGAAGCCACTTCGTGATCTGGGAATATCCGACATAAGCGTAAGCGATGATGCGTTTCATTATGAAGACAAAGAAACAAGTCCTGCCAAACATGCCCTGAATGCTGCCAAGACGTTAGGGATATCGTGTGGGTCGATTTGTATTGATAAGCCCAGAGTTGAAGAAGGCGTGAACAAGGAGCAGGGCAAAGGAAAACCGGTCATTGGTGGTGGCGCTGTGCTCAGAGGGAGAGCCGTTGAGAAGCTAATAGAGGGCCTTCCCCGCAAACCATGGCAAGAATTCACAGAATGTCCTTACGAGGACCTTAGAAATCCTGGGAGGGTGCACCTCGACGCATACGGCAACATCCACCTCTGCCAGGGTTTAAGTATGGGCAATATGTGGGATGCCCCCCTGTCGAAGATAGTCAAACAGTATGATGCTGATTCGCACCCAATTTGCAGGCCTCTGGTCAACGGAGGGCCTGCTCTCTTGGCCAAAGAATACAAGGTCCCGCATGAGGCTGGATATGTCGATGCTTGCCACATGTGCTATGTTGTTCGCCGGGCGTTGATAGATAGGTTCCCGCAGTACCTGGCGCCGAGGCTAGTCTATGGATTGCAGTAAGAACCGGCAGTTTCATAGGACATCGAGTGACGAACTCGTGCCTTGTTATGTCCACCCAAACCGTTCAGTAAAGTTCGGGACTTCCTTTGACCTGGAAATGCTAGGTAGAGTTCCGAACGAAAGGAGGCAATAATATGAGTGTATCTGACGAACAGAAAATCATGTCCATAATGAAGAACAACTGTCTCTACGCAAATCTCGCCACCTGTGATGGTGACCAGGCAAGAGGCCGTATAGTGTCACCGATAGTCGAAGACGATATGTCTGTCTGGGTGACAACCCGCAGCACATCCAGAAAGGTAAAACAACTGCGAGAGAATCCCAAAATTTGTCTTGCTTTTGTGGAACTGCCTGATGGGGACAAGGCTGCCACCGTCATCGGTGAAGCGCGGATAATCCAGGACATACGAAAGAAAAGGAGAGTGTGGAAGTTGGCGCCATTCGATTTATACGAACATTTTCCCGATGGTCCGGACTCCGATGATTTTTGCCTGCTGAAGATCGTCATCAACAAGATTGAATGGAGGGAGATCGGGACAGGTGCAGCGAAAATCTATGAGCCGACGCAACGATGAACAACCGCCATGAGATTAAGAATAGAATTGTTCCCGCACTCAAGCATCATAGGGTCGAAGGGGGCATTGGGTGAACGTGCAGTCAGTTTATGATAGAATAGAAGACTGGAGAGGTGAGCAATGAATTGGTTGGACATAGTTATAATAGTTGTGGTAGTCGGGTTGGGTATTACAGGCTTACGGCAAGGAATGATCAGGACAGTATTTGGCATTGCCGGGTTAATAGG
>CAYGWI010000160.1:0-2015 GCA_964353715.1 uncultured Dehalococcoidales bacterium
GAAGATGCAGTTGAATCCCAACAACTAAGCCTGTTTTAGGGTCATGTCCTGGATGAAAGGAAAGAATCATGCCAACACATAAATTAAGAGTTATCCCCTTAGGCGGACTGGGTGAAATCGGCAAGAACATGTTGGCGCTGGAATATGGCAATGACATCGTCGTCATTGATGCCGGACTTATGTTCCCCAGCGAGGAGATGCTGGGAGTCGATTTGCTTATCCCTGACATTGGTTATCTTCTGGCCAGACAAAATAATGTGAGGGGCATAGTGATTACTCACGGGCATGAGGACCACATTGGGGCACTACCCTACATCTTGTCTCGCATCACCCCTCCGGTTTATGCTACCAAGTTCACCCGCGAGTTGATTCTGGTGGAACTGAAGCAGCGGGGAGTAAAAACCAGTGCAAAATTGAATTTGATCAGTCCGGGGAGCAGGATTACATTGGGCAGGTTCACCATAGAGTGCTTCTCAGTTTGCCATAGTATTCCTGATTCCGTAGGGCTGGTAATTCACACTCCGCTGGGGACTGTGGTTCACAGTGGTGATTTCAAGATTGACTATACCCCGGTCATTTGCGAGGCCACCAACTTTGACCAATTGGGTTCACTGGGTGCGAAGGGTGTTTTGCTTCTTCTTTCTGATTCCACCTATGCCGAGCTTCCTGGATATACTCCCTCCGAGAAGGTGGTGGCCGATACTCTGGATAGGATTGTCGGTGAGGCAAAGGGGCGTGTGATCATAACCACATTCGCCTCTCTCATATCCCGCGTGCAGCAGGTGTTCGACGTCGCGGCTAAACACGGCCGTCGTGTGTTTATCATCGGGCGGAGCATGAAGGAAATAGCGAGCATGGCATTGAAAACGGGTTATCTGACTGCTCCCCCCGGCATTATTTGTCGCCTGGAGGAGCTTAAAGCCTTGCCTCATAATCGAGTTATTGTATTGAGCACAGGAAGTCAAGGCGAGCCCACCTCTGCGTTGGTACGCATGGCTAATCGTGACCCCAGTAGTCGGGTTCAGATAATTCGTGGCGATACCGTAGTGATTTCAGCAACTCCTATTCCCGGCAATGAGGCTTTGGTCAGCAAGACTACAGACAGCCTTTTCCGCCAGGGAGCCAATGTAATCTATGACAAGCTGGCTCAAGTTCATGTCCACGGACATGCTAGTCAAGAAGAGTTGAAGCTTTTGCTTAGTCTGGTGAAGCCCAAGTTCTTTGTGCCTGTTCACGGGGAGTATCGTCATTTGAAGCTGCATGCCAGCCTAGCTCAAAGTATGGGCATACCCAGAGATAACACTTTTGTCCTTGAGAACGGGGATATCCTTGAGCTCGGGCAAGATTCAGGGAAGGTGGTTGCCAGAACGCGTGTCGGAGTTATCTATGTGAGCGGCATGATAACAGGTGAGCTGGATGGTAGTGTGCTTCGGGAACGCAAATTGCTTTCGCGAGACGGCGTCGTTGTGGTGACCATCGCTGTTGATGCTGAGAATGGTAGGCTAGCTGAAAAACCACGCATTGTGACGCGAGGTCTTATTGAGCCCGGAGAGGAACAGAAACTGGTTGAGAAAGGTCGAGATGTGGTGCTAGCTGCCTTAGACCAGGATAGAAGACGCTGGAACGAACCGGGCTTTGTTGACGCCAGAGTAAAGGACTCCCTGAGCAGATTCTTCTATGAACAGATTCATCGTCGTCCTGTGATCATCCCTGTGGTCGTGGAGGTAGCGAGGAAACCCTAGGCACTAAATGCGAGACACCAGGCAAATGAAAGGAGGAGAACCTTGATTCCTCTCATCAAAACCCCAAAAGGTCAAAACATAGAGAATCTGGATTTTGAGATTAGGATTTGGCGCTTCTGTAGAAGGAGACCGTCGAGCTAAGGAAACAACTTCGTGTCTAAAACAAAGAGCGGGTCTAGGTCAGGGCGGAAGAGAAAAGAGAGCCGGCCGGCATGGAAGCGATTCTTTAGCTTCATCGCTTCACCGGTAGTACGCAGGCTTATCTTAATTGTC
>CAYGWI010000161.1:0-1994 GCA_964353715.1 uncultured Dehalococcoidales bacterium
GTGACAATCGGGATAGCCCGCCACATCAACTACAGCAAGGGAGTCAGCTTTGGCAATGGCATTGATTTGGATGCCAGCGATTTTCTGCAGTACCTGGCTGCTGACCCCAAGACCAAAATCATTGGTGCGTACCTGGAGGGCACAAGAGACGGAGCCCGTCTCTTTAACACTATGAAAGAAGTAGCCAAAGTCAAGCCTTTGGTTGTCTGGAAAGGAGGGAGAACAGAAGCTGGCGCTCAGGCTGCCATGTCCCACACCGGTTCTCTAGCCAGTTCAGCCGCCATCTGGTCAGCGATGCTGAAGCAAGTTGGCGCCATAGAAGTGCACAGCTTAGAGGAATTGACAGATACCCTGCTTGTTTTCCAGCAGCTGGGACACGGGCAAGGTACTCGGGCAGCCATTATTGGTGGCCTGGCTGATGGCGGCGGCGGCAACTCGGTAGCTGCTGGCGATGCCTGCCTGGAGAATGGCCTCAAGGTCCCACCTCTCTCGTTTGAGACAAAGCAGAAACTGAGCGAGCTCCTGGGAGAAGTAGGAAGCATCCTGTGTAATCCGGTAGATGTCAGCCAGGCACAATTCCGAGGTCTAGCAACTCTATTTCAAGCCATAGATTTGGTAGTAAGAGATACCATCAGCGACATTGTCCTGATCCAAGAGGACATAGACATTCTTTTGCCAATTTACGCCCAAAAAGGGTTGGACGAAATAAATGAATTCCTCATAGACCTTGGAAGCAGGCAGAACAAACCCATAGTAATCGTTTTGCCGCCCGGCTCTGTTGAAGCGGAAAGGCTGCACATAGAGCAGAAGCTCCTCGCAGCTTCCATCCCGGTCTTCTGTTCTATGGAACGTGCCGCTAAAGCCATCTACAGACTTAATCAATACTCTTGCCGGCAGGAAGGTAAATGAAGCCGTCAGGCCGCAGCGCTGCGCCAATTTAACAACCTCGCGATAAGAATCCTGAAACCAAACCATGATACAAGGACACAATACGAACAGAATCGACCTGGAATGGAATGACGACGACGTAGTGCCGGCCGTGGTCTACCCCAACCTTGACTTCTTATTCCAGCAAATGCTCGATTTGACTCTGAAAGAAGTGGCACCCGGTCACGGTGAACTAATACTGGATGTCGGCTGTGGCAGAGCTGTTGATGGCGCACGGCTATGGGAAAAGGGAGCGCAGGTTATCGGGCTGGAACCATCCCGCGTGATGATAGCTCGAGCCAGAGAGCATCTTGGCAGAAGTAATGCCCGGGTAGCCCTGGTCCAGGGAATAGGGGAGAATCTGCCGTTTAGGCCGCACTCCTTTGACAAAGTCATGTGTAAGGGGGCCCTGGACCATTTCTTCTCCCCTGGCCAAACAATGAAGGAGATTGCCCGCGTACTTAAACCTCACGGAGAGATGACCATCTCCATAGCCAACTTCAACAGTCTGGGTTTCCGCCTCGGGAAGAAGTTATACCCGGTAACCAAGTTTCTCGCCCCTTCTCTGGCTAAGGAAAGGAAACCCTGGGAGCTGCCACCCGACCACAAATATGAATTTGACTACCCATTTCTAAGGAGCCTGGTGAAGCAGCATTTTGAAATCAGGAAAACAAAGGGCATATCCCTCTTCTTTGGACTTCCTTTGTGGGGCAGTTTTCTTTCCAGACTTCCCCGTTCTGTCTCTTATGCTCTTCTGAGGATATTGGACAGGCTGGTCCGACCTTTTCCGTCCCTAGCAGACGTCATCCTGATGAAATGTAGTCCAATTGATAGGTCCAGATAACAGTGTTTCTTCTGGCAGGTAAATAGACCTTTACAATTCCTACTGTCCAAACTATAATGCCCTGTCATGCCCCCTATAAGAAGCAGCGGATTGACTCCCATCCTGGCCAAGATATCTCAACTGTTAACTACCCAGAAGAAGCAAGGCTATATCGTTGGGGGCTTTATTCGTGATCGGCTTTTGAAAAGAAAGACCAACGACATAGATATTGCTGTAAGCGGTG
>CAYGWI010000162.1:0-1987 GCA_964353715.1 uncultured Dehalococcoidales bacterium
TGAAGCTGAAATCCAATTTCCTGCTCCTTTCTCAGAGATTGATGTTGGAATACTTTCTCGATGGTCTGGCCACGCATTTCTTTTCCAGGATATCCAGTGCCCCGTTTATGACCTTCCTGGTATCGGAGGGGTCTATCACATCATCCACATAGCCTCTCTCCGCAGCGCGATAGGGGTTTTCGTACATTTCCGAGAATTCTTTTATCCTTTGTGCTTGCACCTCATCAGGCTTAGCCGCCTCCTTTATTTCTCTGGCGAAGATAACGCTGGCTGCAGTTTCGGCGCCGACAATGGTAACTTGGGCCGTAGGCCACGCAAAAACGAAATCAGCCCCGATGGCTTTGTCCAGCATGCCATAGTGAGCGCCGGCATAAGACTTTCTAATTATGACCGCAATCAGAGGCACGGTGGCATCAGCCCAGGCAAAAAGCAACTTGGCACCGTGGCGCAAGATTCCACCCCAATCTTGCTGAGAACCTATCAGATAACCGGGGGAATCATGAAGAGTGACCAGGGGAATGTTGAACAGGTCGCAAAACCTGACAAACCTGGCTCCTTTGTCGGCAGCATCAATATCTATGCAACCACCCATCCACTTCGGTTGGGTAGCCACTATTCCCACAGGCCGTCCGTTGAAGCGGGCAAAACCTGTGATTATGTTCCGCGCGTGAAGTCCCAATGTCTCAAAGAAGTAACCCCGGTCAACTATCTTCTTGATAACTTCATACATATCGAAAGGTTGGTAGGGATGTTCGGGCAGCAGGCTAAGCAAATCCTCTTGTCTTTCGGGGTCGTCATCCGTTGCGATGCGAGGTGGTTTGCCCCTGTTGTTGGAAGGCAAAAGGGCCAGAAGTTCCTTACACTTATCCAGACAATCCGCATCATCTTCAGCCACAACGTGTGTTTGTCCTGATTTTATGGCGTGGGCCTTGTAGCCGGAGAGTTCTTCAAGGCCGATTTCCTCTCCGGTTTGGGTTTTCACAAAAGCAGGGCCAGCAATGCCCATAAATCCAGTTCGCTTCGTTTGAATGAGAAAATCTTGCATTACAGGATGGTACGCCTGGCCTCCTAAACAAGGGCCCATAAGCAGCGCTATCTGGGGTATTATCCCCGACGCAAGTATTTGAGACCTGAACAGCCATCCGTAACTCTCTAGGGTATCCATCCCCTCTTGCAGTCGAGCGCCTCCGGAATCATTCATACCTACGAATGGCCATCCATTATCCTTGGCGAAATCTATAGCACGAACAAATTTCCTGCCATGATATTCGCCAAAGGTCCCCGCCATTGCAGTATAATCCTCAGCCGCCACAACGACATGTCTGCCATGCACCTTACCGAACCCGGTGATTACTCCCTCAGCAGGCACCTCCCTTTTATCCATGCCAAAAGCAGTCGTCCTGTGTTTAACAAACAAGCCTATTTCTGTAAATGTGCCAGGGTCGAAGAAATAATCTATTCTCTCCCGGGCTGACATCTGTCCCTTTTTGTGGCGCTCTTCAATCGCCTTCGGCCCTCCCATTTGCAGGATGTGTTGCTGCTTTCTCTTCAGTTCCTCTAGCTTGTTGAGACTCTTACCAGACTCGCCAGCCATAAGTTAACCCCCTGTGATTATGATTCCCAGAGCATTCAATAATTCCCACTCATATCGAGAGATTTTTGTACAAGAAGCGAACGCTCAATACTTGGTTCTGCTATCTTATGGCATAGTCCCCCGTTTTTCAATCCTGCGCGACTTATCATTCTTCAACACCCTTATTCTGGTGCCACAACCACTTCAGGTGCCAGTTGCAGAGCTCGAATCAGGGCCCTCGCTTTGTCCAGTGTTTCCATATATTCGGCTTCCGGATCAGAGTCGTAAATAATGCCACCACCCACCTGGAAATAAGCTTTGCCTTCCTTGATCAGGAAAGTGCGGATAACGATGTTGATATCCATGTCCTCATTGAAGCTCAGATAGCCCATGGAGCCGGTATAGACACTCCTC
>CAYGWI010000163.1:0-1986 GCA_964353715.1 uncultured Dehalococcoidales bacterium
AAATTCTAGGAACATTTCAGGGGGCAAGACATGAGTGATTATTACTTACTCCCTGAGATTAGCCAGCCGGGCAAGATTGGGTGCAGTCTACCGGCTCTGGATGTACCTCCGACCGAGTTGCCTCCCAGGGAGCTACTCCGGCAAGAGCTTGAGTTACCCGAGGTAAGTGAGGTTGAGCTAATGAGGTATTTCACTGCTCTGAGCAAGCTCAATTATGGAGTGGATACGGGATTCTACCCGCTAGGCAGCTGCACCATGAAATACAATCCAAAATGGCACGAGGATATTGCCAAACTTGCTGGTTTTGCTTCAATTCATCCCCTCCAGCCAGAGGAATCAGTTCAGGGAGCCCTGCAGCTTATGTTGGAGCTGCAAGAGCATTTAGCCGAGATTACTGGCATGGATGCCACCAGCTTGATTCCCATGGCTGGAGCGCACGGTGAGTTTGCCGGCCTGCTATTGGTAAAAGCATACCATCAAGACCGAGGGGATAAAGCTCGGAAGAAGATACTATTGACCGATTCTTCCCATGGAACTAACCCGGCCAGCGCTGTTATGTGCGGATTTGAGGTAGGCGTCGTGGCTTCCGATAGTCGAGGTAACGTAGATATGAAGAGCCTGGAATCGGCGATGAATGAGGAGGTGGCTGCTTTAACATTAACCATGCCTAGCACCCTGGGTTTATTTGACCCACAAATATTGGAGATCAGCCAATTGGTCCATGAGAGGGGAGGGCTCCTTGGTGCTGACGGGGCGAACCTGAATGCCTTCTTGGGGCGGGTGAAGTTTGGGGAGTTGGGCTATGACTATGTCCAGCTAAATCTCCACAAAACCTTCAGCACTCCCCATGGCGGTGGCGGACCAGGCTCAGGTCCCGTCTGCGTTAAGGAGAATCTTGCTGATTTTCTGCCCTCGCCTCTGGTGACCAGGAACAATGGCAGGTATAAGCTTGTCTCACCAGCTAAGTCTATAGGCAGGATAGCTAATTTTCACGGCAACTTCGGTGTAATGTGTAAAGCTTATGCTTACATCCGTTCTCTGGGAGCCGAAGGGCTAAAGGAGGTCAGTGAGGACGCGGTTCTGAATGCTAATTACCTCAAGGAAAAGCTAAAACCATATTACTACCTGCCCTATGACCGCATCTGCATGCATGAAGTAGTGTTCTCAGGGAGACGGCAGAAGGCGAAGGGGGTTCATACTGCAGATATCGCCAAGCGCTTGCTTGATTACGGTCTTCACCCTCCCACCGTCTATTTCCCCTTGATAGTTGACGAGGCCCTGATGATCGAACCTACCGAGACGGAGAGCAAACAGACCCTTGATGCCTTTGTCGAGGTTATGAAAGAGATAGCTAGAGATGTCGAGGAAAACCCTGAAATTTTGCATACTGCCCCCCACAACACACCAGTTAGGCGGCTGGACGATGTCCGAGCCGCCAGAAATCCAGACCTGCGCTGGCAGATGAGGAGTTAAAGCTTTGGATGAAAGGGACATAGTCATAATTGGCGGAGGTCCTGCTGGCTATGTGGCGGCAATTCACGCTTCTCACCTGGGGGCTAAAGTGGCTGTGGTTGAGAAGGACAAGCTAGGTGGTACTTGCCTCAACCGAGGCTGTATTCCCACCAAGGCGCTGGTCAGAAGTGTGGAGGTGCTCCTTGAAGCAAGAATGGCAAACGATTTCGGTATAGAGGTGAACAACATAGGGGTAAATTTTCCCAGAATCATGGCTCACAAGGGCAAGGTCGTCGGCCAGTTAGTGTCCGGTGTTGAGCAGTTGATGAAAGGAAACAAGATACGTGTTTATAGGGGCACCGGTAGGATTCTGTCTCCACACTTGGTCAAAGTGAATGACGAAGAGATAGCAACCAGGAAGCTTATTATCGCCACTGGCTCAGAGTCGACCCCACTCCCTATCCCTGGTAGAGACTTGCCCGGGGTGCTGACCACCGACGAGATCCTTGAGCTAACAGAACTCCCGGAGAGCCT
>CAYGWI010000164.1:0-1940 GCA_964353715.1 uncultured Dehalococcoidales bacterium
CGGACACGCCGAGAATTTACTCCTTAGTAGAGGATGTGCTTCGTTCAGGTAGACTAGTTGAGCTGGTGGTGGACTCTTTCTTCCCACGCCGATGCGTTGGCTGTGGGAAAGGGGGAGGTTTTCTTTGCCCCGAGTGTGTGCGAGAACTGCCGAGGCTGATGCCTCCGGTTTGCCCCCGCTGCGGGAGACCCCAAGCCAGCGGCATGGTATGTCCAGGCTGCTGGCAGAGACCAACTGAGATTGACGGCATCCGTTCTCCATTCAGGTTTGACGAGGTAATACGGAAAGCCATTCATGAGCTGAAGTATCGAAACTTGAGGGCAATCTCAAACCGTCTGGCTGAATTGTTGGCTGATTATCTGGAGGAGAGTCCATTGCCTCGCGAAGCTCTGGTTGGCGTTCCTCTTCATCCCCGGCGATTAAGAGAGAGGGGTTATAACCAGTCCAGCCTTCTCGCCAGAGAGTTGGGCAAGCACACTGGTTTGCCGGTGATTGAAGATTGCCTGATTCGCGTTAAACAGGCACAGCCTCAGGTGAAAGCAGCCGATGCAGAAGAGCGCCGGAGGAATGTGGCTGATGCCTTCGTGTGCCGTGACGAGAGGGTTAAAGGCAAACGCATTGTCCTCATAGATGATGTATGTACATCAGGTGCCACGCTGGAATCCTGTGCGGCAGCTCTTAAGGACAAGGGAGCCACGTCTGTCTGGGGCTTGACGTTGGCAAGGGAGATTCGTAACTGAAGGAGGAGAAATGAAGCTACAGATTGTCGCCAAGAATAATGTGGAGATTTCTGAGACAATACGGGCATACGTTGAGAAGAAGGTTGGCAAACTGGGCCGTTACTTGCCTACCCTCGATGAAGGCAAGGTGGAGATTTCCCGGGAAGGTGCCAAGCTGCCTGAGCAACGATTCACCGTCCAGGTTACCCTTGACAGCAGGGGTGTCTGGATCAGAGCTCAGGAGAAGTCCAAGGACATGCGCACTGCCATTGACAAGGTAGTGGATGTGCTATCTAAGCGAATCGAGCGACACAAGGGCAAACTATATGATAAGAGCAGAGGCGTTTCTTTTGCCCGCCAGGGAGCGGCAATCGAAGAGGAAGAAATCGAACCTCCCAAGAGGGTGGTAAAGACTAAACGTTTCCTGGTCAAACCCATGCCCATAGATGAAGCTATAAGCCAGATGGAGCTTCTGGGGCATGATTTCTTTCTGTTCGTGGATGCCGATACTGACCGGCTCAATCTGTTATACCGGCGTGATGACGGGAACTACGGCCTGATCGAGCCGGAGCAAGGGTGATGGACCAAACTGCCGTTCTTGCATAGAATCTCTTTCGCCAAAGCAGGGCTGTCTCAACAAGCCCCGACTTGTCGGGATAGAGCAATCTCCCCGCAAGTGGAAATGAGGAATTCCCGATAAGATTCTTGAAATAGTCAAGTGTAATTAGAGAGGAGGATTGCGAAATGGATAGAGAACTGATAGCAAGGTGTGGTGCCTACTGCGGCGACTGTGAATGGAGAGAGAAAATGAACTGCTTGGGATGCCAGGCGACAAAGGGCAATTTGTTTTGGGGTGAATGCCTAGTTGCCAAATGTTCTATCGAGAAAGGCATAGAGCACTGCGGACTATGCTCGAGTCTTCCCTGTAACATACTTCAGGAAGCTTTCGACCAACCCGAGCATGGTGACAACGGTGAAAGACTGGCCAACTTGAAAGCTTGGGCAATAGGCAAAGACTCCTACGTCAAATTGGGGACATTTCCTTCGAGGGATAGCGGCTGAACTCGCCTCTACACCTGAATGCCAGGGGAAGCTAATCACGGCTACATCTCTACGTTTTGACAATACTATGATAGAACTTGTGGTTATTGCTCTGTTGTTGAAGGCGAGAGCCTTTTTGGACTTCGGGAGGTAATACTTTTTAGCTTTGGGGCTGGTGGA
>CAYGWI010000165.1:0-1908 GCA_964353715.1 uncultured Dehalococcoidales bacterium
CGAGAGCCTTTTTGGACTTCGGGAGGTAATACTTTTTAGCTTTGGGGCTGGTGGAGCTGATGGGATTCGAACCCACTACCTTCTGACTGCCAGTCCTGGTCCATAGCTGACTGTTCACTACAGAGCATGATAGTGCTACTGAAGCAATGGAGGCCTGCCCAAGGAACTTCAGATGACATAGCCCGCCTAGGAAGACAGTGTGGTATATTCACACCAGAACAGACTTCAGCGAACTCGAATCAAGAGGATAGGACCAAGTGTTTAATCCGACATACATTGGCGTAGTAATGATAGGGCTTTTGCACGGCTTTGAACCCGGACATGGTTGGCCAGTGGCAGTGCTGTACGCCATGAAGAAGAAAAACGCCGTTGCCAGCGCAACCTTGAGTTCGTTTATTATAGGGATTGGTCATCTTGCGTCATCAATAGCTGTTGTTGCCGCCTATGTTCTGCTCCAGAGGTGGCTAGACTTTGAGGCCCCCTGGCTGAAGTATGTTGCAGCTGCCTTATTGTTAGGTCTAGCCTTCAAGGTGTTCAGAGAAAAGGTGGATGATCTTGAAAGGCAGCATGGGCATAGCCATGAAGGTAATCCGAAGATTGAACATGAACACGAACATGACCATCCTGAACAAGGGTTACATACACACAAACATAAGCATCAGGCAGCAGTTGCTCTCAGCCTTCTGGGATTAGCTTCATTTGCGTTCATCCTGGGCTTTGCCCACGAAGAGGAGATAGCTCTATTGGCCCTAGTGGCTAGTGGTCTTAATGCCTGGATACTTATGCTGGCATATGGATTTGCGGTCCTATTAGGGCTCATGGCGGTAACCATCATGGGCGTCAAGATATACAAACGATTCCAGCCCAAACTGGCGCGCTACGAAAAATATATCCCGAAGGTAACCGCCGGCCTTCTCGTGTTGATGGCTATCGTAATTGCTTTCTGGTAACAATCACAATGCAGGGAAACTGCGGAATGAATAATTCCAGCAGATTACGTCACAACCATCTGAAGAGGATTCTAAGGCTCTGATAAGACCTGAGCCTGGCATTCCTGAAGTGAGTGACTTCAGGTAAGAGCCAATACCATCAGGGGTCAAAGGATAACCGACGAAGCCACTGAGGGTACAGCGGTAGAACTCCATTGTTCTCTTGCTCAAGCCCTCGGGACGGGAAGAGATGAACTTCTGTAGGAGCTCGGTTGTGAACTTCTTAGCTTTGGAATTGGTGGAGCTGATGGGATTCGAACCCACTACCTTCTGACTGCCAGTCAGACGCTCTCCCAACTGAGCTACAGCCCCGCCTGACTCAAGAATATAACAAAACAGCTGGCGAAACTCAAGTTAAGGAACCGTGTCACTGCAGCATAGCCACATAACTATCTAGAGGCACCCCCAGGGAATCAGCTACGGGTTGGCACTTGGCTTTGAGGCAATAGAAAAACCTTCCTTCGGGAGAGAGCTCGGACAAAGCCTCATAATGTCCCATTCCTTTGGCGAATATGAAGTCTGCTGACTCAAATTCTCGTTTGAACTGAGCTGAAGCCAGAGAAAAAACGATTCCTGGTGAAGCTACGCCTGTGCTCATGACTCTTCCGAACTCAGCTTCCAAACCAGATCTCTTCACATCTTCCAGCGTCAAATCGTTCTGAACAGGCGATGGTTTGACTACATAGGTAACCCCGGCGAATTGCTCTATCCATTTGACTAGAGGCAGGTCGAAGTAGAGTTCCCCGGCATTATCTGCCAGATATAAGACTTCGGAGGCATCCCTTAGCTTTGCCTCCAATTGCTCCGAGTCATCTATGACAAAGCTCACGGGTTCCCTGATGGCATCTCTAATTGAGTCAAGGTCCTTGAAGAAATCAAGAGCATTCGCCGCCGCGGCCAGTTGAAGATGCCCCCGGAG
>CAYGWI010000166.1:0-1903 GCA_964353715.1 uncultured Dehalococcoidales bacterium
CCTCCTTTTACGATAAGGCCTCTCTCAGACATTTGACAAAAGAGCAGGCATTTCTGAGTGATTTATCCTTGCTGAGCAGCTGTATAATGCGGCTGCCCACAATAACGCCATCGGCTACTTCGGCTACTCTCCGCGCTTGCTCAGGAGTGGACACTCCGAAGCCGACACAAAGAGGCTTCTCAGTCCTTTCTCTCACCCTGGACACGAAGCTTTCCATGCCCTGGGGGAGTTTATCTCTGGCGCCAGTGACACCGGTCAGTGAAACCAGGTAGATAAAGCCGCTGGACCTGCTGGTGACTAGCTTGACGCGTTCTTCGGTGCTTGCCGGGCTGAGAAGATAAATAAGGTCAAGCGCGTGCCTTCTGCTTGATTGTTCCAGGTCTTTTCCCTCCTCGGGTGGGAGGTCAGGTATAATCAACCCATCAATCCCCACCTCGGCGCACTTCGAGCAGAATTCCTCCAGCCCGAACTTGAGCACAGGGTTGTAGTAGGTCATAAACACCAGTGGAATTTCCACTTGTCCTCTTAGTCTCTGAGCTACTTCTAAACAGACCTTGGTGGTGACTCCTTGCCTGAGCGCCTCATAGCTTGCTTGCTGGATAGTAGCACCGTCAGCCAGAGGGTCTGAGAATGGGATGCCCAGCTCGATAATATCGCATCCGATGCTGGCGAAAAGAGGCGCTGCCTTCAGTGTTGTTTCAATAGTGGGATAACCTATTGTGATGTAGGGAATGAGGGCAGTACGCTTTGCCCGGGCAAAAACTGAAGCGATGCGACTCAAAGTTCCACCCCCAACGCTTCACTCACAATGTCCATATCCTTGTCGCCGTGTCCACTCAGGTTGACGACAATGATTTGCTCCTTCTCCAGTGAGCCTGCCATTTTGACCGCGTAGGATATGGCGTGGGCTGGTTCGAGTGCTGGAATAATACCTTCGGTCTGGGAGAGAAGCCGGAAGGCTTCCAGCGCCTCTCTATCATTTACTGCCACATAGGTGGCGCGGCCGATACTCTTGTAGTAACTATGCTCGGGCCCTACTCCAGGGTAATCCAGGCCAGCAGCAATGCTGTGAGTCCCCAGGATCTGTCCGGAGTCATCCTGGAGGACATAAGACTTTGCTCCATGCAAAACCCCGACCGTACCGGCAGCCAGGGTGGCGGCGTGTTTTCCTGTCCTGATTCCCTTTCCGGCCGCTTCCACCCCGATAAACCTGACCTTTTTGTCGTTCACAAATGGATGGAAAATCCCGATCGAGTTGCTGCCTCCACCCACACAGGCGATGATGTAGTCGGGCAAGCGACCGCATTGAGATAGAATCTGTTCTCTGGCTTCTTTGCCTATGACCGATTGAAAATCGCGCACCATTACGGGATAAGGATGAGGACCTACCACTGAGCCCAGAAGGTAATAAGTATCTTTTACATTGGTTACCCAATCTCTAATGGCCTCATTGATGGCATCTTTCAACGTTTTCGTGCCCGAGGAGACGGGGCGTAGCTCGGCTCCCAGCAGCTTCATACGGAAAACATTGAGGGCTTGACGCTGGATATCCTCCTCACCCATATAGACTATACAATGCAGCCCCAGCTTGGCACATATGGTGGCAGCGGCTACGCCGTGCTGCCCAGCGCCGGTCTCAGCAATAATTCTTTGTTTTTTCATCCTCCTGGTGAGGAGACCCTGCCCCAGCGCATTGTTTATCTTATGCGCTCCGGTATGAAGCAGGTCCTCCCGTTTAACAAAGATCTGCGCCCCGCCGCAGTGTCTGGTGAGTCGTTCAGCGAAATAAAGTGGCGTCGGTCGGCCCGAATAGTTTCGGGACAAAGAATCGAATTCAGCCCAGAAGGCTGGATCGCGCTTTGCCTCTTCGTAGGCTGTTTCCAGTTCGTCCAAAGCCGGCATA
>CAYGWI010000167.1:0-1896 GCA_964353715.1 uncultured Dehalococcoidales bacterium
TGAGGTCCAATCCCGAGCAAGGGTTGACTGCATCGGACATCGTCAACCGTTTCTCCGAGCAAGAGTTGGCCAAGCTCATACAAAGGCATGGTGAAGAACGTCACAGCCGGCGGATAGCGCGGAATATCGTCCGAAATCGTCCTATCGCCACCACCGCGGAGCTTGCACAATCGGTAGAGCAAGCTTTAGCCGGTTCGACACATCGAGGCAAGATTCACCCTGCTACAAGGACCTTCATGGCGCTTCGCATCGCGGTCAACAATGAACTGCAGAATCTGGAGCTGGCTCTGAAACAAACCCCTAACCTCCTTCGCCCCGGGGGAAGACTAGCAGTCATCAGCTATCATTCTCTGGAAGACCGCATAGTCAAGCAATTCATGCGACACGCCGCCAGCAGCTGCCTATGTCCCCCGGAAACAGTAATATGTAGCTGCGGGCATGTGCCCACCTTGAAGCTCATTTCACGGAAGGTCATCAAACCTACCTCGTTGGAGATAGAATCCAACCCACGCAGCCGCAGCGCTAGACTAAGGATAGCTGAGCGACTCAACTAGGCGGTATTCTCAAGCAAAAAAGGAGGTGCAAATGGCAAAGAAAATCATTTCGGCTATCGATGTGGGCACAACTAAAGTAGCGACCCTCGTGGCTAATGTCAAAGCAGAAGATGACATTGAAGTCTTAGGAGTGGGAGTCGTTCCTTCTCATGGCCTGCATAAAGGCATCGTAGTCAATATGGATGAAGCCAAACAGTCTATTGCCACATCTGTAAAGGAAGCTCAAAGAGTCAGTGGCGTACGTATAGATTCAGCCTATGTTGGGGTTACCGGCAGACACATAAGTAGTCTGAATAACAAAGGTGTAATAGCTATCCCGCGTGACGACCGATTGGTGCGCCCTCAAGATCTTAAGCGGGCGCTGTCTGCGGCTCGTAATGTCACCGTCGCCGAAGGAAAGAGAGTGCTCCATGCCATTCCTCGATACTATGCCCTGGACGGACAGGAGGGAGTGAAACAGCCGGTAGGCATGCATGCGTCTAGATTAGACGTGGAGACCCACATCATCACCGCTTCGGTGACTTCGATACAGAACTTGGCCAAATGCGTCCGCAGTATCGGTATAGATGTTGAGGACCTCATCCTTGAGCCCCTGGCTAGCGGAGAAGCAGTATTGACTCCGGAGGAAAGAGACACAGGGGTTATCATGGCTGACTTGGGGGGCGGCACCACGGATATAGCGGTATTTAAGAATGGCAGCATCTATCACACCGCTATCGTTCCAGTGGCCGGTTATCAGGTAACCAGCGACATCTCCATAGGCCTGGGCTTACCCTTCAATATTGCGGAAAAGATGAAGAAGAGATACGGCAACGTCACTCCTACTTTGGAGCTTGACGAAACCGTCCAAGTGGGCCTCGAGAATGGCCATAGCGCCTCTCATAAAGACCTCTGCAATATCATCCGGGCCCGCATGGAGGAGTTGCTCCAACTCATACTAATGGAGATGCCTACCAGCGATTACCACAGTCTGGCGCCTTGTGGGTTAGTGCTAACAGGCGGCACAGCTAACCTACCTGGCATTGACGAGTTAGGACAATCGCTTTTGCGAATTCCGGTACGCAGAGGTCGACCTTTGAGCGCGGGCATCTACGGCATTTCCGATATCCTTCATGACCCGGCATACGCCACCACTCTGGGATTGTTACTGTGGCCAGTGCGAGGCAAAGAGGGCTCAACTTTACAGGCAAAGAACGCCGGTGTGCTTGGTAACTTTGTGAGTTTCTTCAGAAGACTGTTCCGTGCCTGATTTGTGAAAGGAGGTTAGAATGGCAAAACAGATTTTTTCTCCGAGTCCAGCAAGAATTAAAGCTATAGGCATTGGTGGCGGCGGCTCCAATGC
>CAYGWI010000168.1:0-1868 GCA_964353715.1 uncultured Dehalococcoidales bacterium
AAAGGAACTGAACTCTCTCTTTGATTATGGTTATTATCTGAGACATGTGGATGAGATTTTTGAGCGATTGGGGCTAGCTAAAACCAAGCGGGAAAAGAAAGCTGGCCTAGGTAGGCCGACCGGGTGAAGTTCCAAAGCAGTGTTGTGATGAGGCATTCACTTACAATTCTATCTTAGCGCACGACAGAAGAAGACAGAAGGATGAAGACTGCCAAAGAATACCTTGATAGCATGAAGAGAATGCGTTTTGAGCTCTACATGTTTGGAGAGCGAGTTGCCGATCACTGGAACCATCCTATTATCAAACCGACAAGGAATTGTGTCGCTGCCACCTATGAACTTGCCGAAGAGTCCAGATTTCCACAACACCATAGCGTTATGACAGCCACCTCTCATCTAACAGGAAAGAAGATAAATCGTTTCTGTCACATTCACCAGAGTACCGAAGACCTGGTCAACAAATCAAAAATGGGCAGAGGATTGGGTGCTTATACGGGTTCTTGCTTCCAGCGTTGCGTCGGAATGGATGCCCTGAATGCTCTATCGATGGTGACTTATGACATTGACCAGAAACATGGGAACGAATACAACAAGCGTTTTCTGAAATACTTGAGATACGTGCAGGACGAAGACCTGGTCTGCGACGGAGCTATGACGGATGCCAAGGGCGATAGAGGTCGCCATCCCGCGGAGCAGGCCGACCCCGATCAATATCTTCACGTGGTGGAGGAGAAGTCGGATGGCATTGTAGTTCGTGGCAATAAGATGCACCAGACAGGAGCTGTAAATTCGCATGAAATCATCTGTATGCCGACCAGGGCCATGCGCGAAGAAGACAAGGACTATGCTATTTCTTTTGCCTTACCCAGCGATACCGAAGGGATCATATACATCTACGGCAGACAGCCGTGCGACACAAGAAAGATAGACAGCCCGAATATGGATGTTGGCAACATTCTTTACGGGGGACACGAGTGCATGGTTGTTTTTGATGACGTATTTGTTCCCTGGGATCGGGTCTTTATGTACAAGGAATATGACTTTGCCGGCGATTTGGTGGAGAAATTCTCGGCCTATCACCGCCAGAGTTATGCCTGCAAGTCAGGCATGGGCGATGTTTTGATTGGCGCCAGTCAATTAATTGCTGAATATCAGGGCACAGCCAAAGCTTCCCACATTAAGGAGAAAATCATTGACATGATTCAGCTCAATGAGACCCTGATGTCTTGCAGCCTTGCCTGTGCCTACGAAGGTCACAGGGAAGCCTCCGGGACTTACCTTGTAGATACTCTGAGAGCCAATGTATCTAAACTTAACGTGACGAAGTTTCCTTATGACATAGCCAGACTGGCCCAGGACATCGCTGGCGGCTTAATAGTAACCATGCCTTCTGAAAAAGACCTCAAGCATCCCAAGATAGGCAAGTATGTTGCCAAGTATC
Source organism: uncultured Dehalococcoidales bacterium (assembly GCA_964353715.1). GTDB lineage: Bacteria > Chloroflexota > Dehalococcoidia > GIF9 > AB-539-J10 > RBG-13-51-36. Next base: position 1,442 of record CAYGWI010000168.1, read on the forward strand.
TGAAGGGTGCTGATGGCGTTCCGGTAGAGAATCGCATTCGTATATTACGACTGATCGAGAATCTCACGGCAGGTCTAGGAGCCGCATGCTATCTGGCGGAATCAATGCACGGTGCCGGGTCACCTATGGCTCAAAGAATCATGATTGGTAGACAGTCCAATATAGAGAGAATGAAGAACAGTGCCAAGAGGTTGTGTGGTATTGAATCGTAGTTGCTGAAAACATCATTGCTTAGGCAAGGAAACCATGAATAGCAACCCCGCAGTCTTAATGAATACGAACTTACCTTTGCCTTTGTTTCGGCGGGGCAAGGTAAGGGACGTTTATGACGTAGGTGATAGACTCCTCATCGTGTCCACCGACCGCATCTCTGCCTTCGATGTTGTCTTGCCCTGCGGCATCCCTGATAAAGGAAGAGTCCTCAACC
>CAYGWI010000169.1:0-1866 GCA_964353715.1 uncultured Dehalococcoidales bacterium
TAGATAATGAGTTCCTTCCAGTCCAGGGCAACCCGGGGATCCAGATTGTTTCTCAGCATGCGCAGGGCCGCCTCCGCGTCCCAATTTTGGCATTGCAGTCTTCGGCCGGTCTGCGCCTTGATCTCCCTCTTCGGTCTTAACTCTGCATATGTTGGCCTTGGCATTTCTACCCCCTTACGACGTCGGGCTGGTTGATTTACGGAATGCCCGTTAACGGAGACGAGCTTCAATTTTACTTACTATCATCTTGGCCAGCGAGTCGGGACAGGAAAACTCTTCCGCCTCTTTCAATACCTCGCGCTTATAGTTTTCATCTCCGATGGAGACAAGATTGACTTCGACGTTTAGCATAGCTCCTTTTACGGCTGATTCGGCCATCTTGGCCGCTACGCCGATATCCGTAATGACTCTGGGATTACAGGTCTCCAGCAAAGCTGCGGCTAGCTTTAGAACCGCATAGCTATGTCCGGCCGTCTGCAGGGGAACCCGGGTGGCTTCTCTCAAGTCCCGGGAGGCGAAAGCTTTGGCGTCTCTGTCAACCAAATCTGTCAAAGTATTCATCAATGTTCGGGCCTGTGCAGAGAAGTCTTTATTTCCGGAAAACTCGGCAGCCATGGACACGAGTCCGGCTGACAGCGCCCCGGAAAGGGCGGCCACAGAGCCTCCGCCGGGCGTCGGCTTTCTGGCTGCCAGCTCCTCCAGAAATTCCTCGATGGTCAATTCTTGCAGCATTCCTATTCCTCCCTAATTGGCTACCCCTGCAAAACTGAGTCTCTCACGGGGCGCCAATCAAATACTCAATGATCTTCCTCCGCGGATTGAAGCCCTGAGGCGAATCAAGCCTCAGATTCCTCACTGCCGCTTCAATGAGTTTCTTCTCCGACCTTGCTCCTGGCTCGTAAAACCTGCCTGCGTCGAGCATTGCCTCCTTGGGAATCAACCCGACGATCTCGCTGTAGAGAACGCTTGCGCCTCCCAGCTGACCGAGCTGTTTTGTCTTCTCGAAGACGAAGTGCATGGGAGCAACCCTGTAGTTGGTGAGGTTGACTGAGACCTCAACGACTCCCGACTCTCCAGGTGAGATACCGACCGCCTTAACTGACCTGAAGATCCCGGGTATCCTGATTCTCTGGCCGTCGTCTGTAGTTGCCATACAGCCGGACTCACGAGTAATCCTGGCTATGCTGTGAGCAAGCCCCTTATCAGTTGTGCTTAAGTAAACGTTGTAGGCAATCAGAAACTCTCTGGCACCGATAACGGTGGCTCCGCTCCTTTTGTTGAAAGTGGCCGGGCCGTAGTCCGGCTTCCAGCGGGAATCCCTCAGTTTTGCCTCCAGGCCTTCATACTGGCCAGCCCTGATGCTGGCTAAGTCTTTTCTCTCTGGAAATCTTGCTGCCTCCCCGTAAAGAAAAACAGGGATACGCAGCTTCTCTCCGACTTCGCTGGCAAGCTCGTTTGCCACAGTAACGCAGTCCGTCATGGTGACGTCTTGAACAGGAACAAAAGGACAGACGTCACAGGCTCCCAATCTTGGGTGTTGCCCTTGATGTCTGGCCATGTCAATGATTTCGACCGCCCTGGCAATCGCATTGTAGCTGGCTTTCTTGATTGACTCCGGTCCTCCCACGAAGGTCAACACTGTACGATTGTGATCAGCGTCCGGGGCCACATCCAGCAGCTTTACGCCGTGAACCTTCTCAACCTCGGCAGCGATCTGCTCTATCTTACCGGCATCTCTGCCTTCGCTGAAATTGGGCACGCACTCAATTATCTTTCTCATAGCATCCCGCCTCCCCCGCCAATCTACCACTATGGACAAGTCCGTAGAGCTCTTCGATGTCTTCAGCCAGGACTCTGCTTTTCTCA
>CAYGWI010000170.1:0-1829 GCA_964353715.1 uncultured Dehalococcoidales bacterium
TGTTGCATCCTTTTGCAGTGGAAAACGGAGGCGCCATCTTCATCCCCCAGGGTTATTTTCCGTTTCCGTTTGATTACCACAAGACTGTGGACGACCTTCTGGCTATCGAACTGGCAATCCCCCGCCGTAGGGTCAGGAGATTGCTGGCCAGAATTGGCAGGGAGAATGAATTCGGCTTCAAAAGCTTTGTGGACATGAGTGCTGCCGAAGTGTCCGAAATAACGGGCCTGGATCCAGAATCTGCCAGATTGGCCCAGCAAGGAGAATACGATGAACCAGTGAAGCTTGACTCCTCAGGAGAGAAGCACTTGAGTGAGTTCCTATCACAGCTGGGAGAGGCTGGTCTCAACTGGTCTTATGGAGGACGTCTTTATCATGTTATGGGAGGCGGCGGTAAAGGGAAAGCAGTGGAAGTCTTAAGTGGCCTATACCGGGAAATGTGGGGGGAGATAAGAACCGTTGGGCTGGGCAATGGTATGAATGACTTGCCGATGCTTTCGCAAGTTGATGTACCCATCCTGGTACAGAAAAGAGACCATAGCTGGGAGGATATGGATTTGCCTGGCTTGCGCAAGGTCCGGGGGGTTGGCCCCGAGGGCTGGAGCAAAGCAATCGCAGAGGTATTCGGAGGTCAAGACACAGGTCAGCAATGCTGACGCTTGAATACAGAGCCCCCGAAAACGTCGCTTCTCAAGAGGCAACAAACTAGCTCACAGATTTTGACAACGACTGCGAGTTTGATATTATGGCTTGAGGGGATAGGACATGTTTATTGAGAGCCCGAGGTACACAGAACGTTTTGGTTCAGTGAGAATGAGCCATGTGCAGAGAGTGATATCCTTAGACTCAGGGATGAAGAGACGACCACGTTTCCGTGGCACCATCGGAGTAAGACAGATAGATGAGGAAACGATCCGGCACTTCGAAGACAGGATGGCAATCGTCATCCCGACTAAAGATGAGAAGCTCAGGCTGCTGGAGGGGGTGGTTAGCGGGGTGCCCCAAGATTGCCTGGTGATAGTGGTCTCCAATAGCCAACGGGAAAGGGTCGATAGATTCAGGATGGAAGGCGATATTATAGACCAGCTTTGTCGCTTCACCCTTCGCCAGGCCTTGATTATTCATCAGAAAGACCCTGTCATCGCCAAAGCAGCCATGGAGGCCGACTATGATGACCTCCTGGATGAGGATGGATTAGTGCGTAATGGCAAAGGTGAAGCCATGATACTAGGGCTACTTGTAGCTAAGGCAGCGGGAAAGGAATATGTCGGCTTCATTGATGCTGACAACTATTTCCCGGGGTCGGTGCTGGAGTATGTGAGGAACTATGCCGCCGGTTTCAGCCTGGCACAGTCCCCCTACAGCATGGTGAGGATATTATGGAGATATAAGCCCAAGATCTCGGCCGGGCTATACTTTAGAAAATGGGGAAGGATATCGGAGATCACCAACAAATACCTGAATAGCCTGATATCCACCAAAACCGGGTTCGAAACCGAGGTTGTAACAACGGCCAACGCCGGTGAACATGCCATGAGTATTCAGCTAGCGGAAATCCTGCCATTTGCCTCGGGATATGCTGTGGAATCTCAAGAGTTAATATCTCTGTTCGAAAATTTTGGCGGCATCCTGCCCACCAAAGAATCAAAGGTGATAGAACAAGGAATCGATATACTACAAATTGAGACCAGAAACCCTCACCTTCATGAAGAAAGAGGAAATCAGCACCTCAATGACATATTGCTGTCCTCGATGAGCACAATTTACCATTCGCCCTTGTGTGATAAGGAAGTTAAGCAGGCGATCCTAGCGGAGTTGATCAACCAGGG
>CAYGWI010000171.1:0-1820 GCA_964353715.1 uncultured Dehalococcoidales bacterium
AGACACGCTCTTCGTAGGCGCTGACAAGTATCGCCTTCATACTGGAGAAATTGTGCTGAACATAGCGGGCTACTTCCAGACCGTCCGGCTCTGGCATATACATATCTGCAATCACCAGGTCTGGCAAGACAAATGGAATAAGGCGAATGGCTTCTGTCCCGTTGTTCGCCTCGCCTACTAACTGGAAGTCTTTGCTATCATCCATCAAGGACTTGAGCCATTTGCGGAACTCAGGCTCGTCATCAGCTATAACGACCCGATATATTTTGCATTCGCTCATCAGCCGCTTTCCCCCAGCCTCAGCCGTAATCTGCATAAATAGAGTAAAGGCTTTGGGGGCGGGTAACATAGTGCCAGCCTGACGATTTTTACTTATCTATCCCTGACGGTTTTTGGAGCTTTCCAGATAGAGAAGTGTGGCTTTGACGCGGGCGTGGATGTCTTGTTCGTGGGAAAGGTGCAACTCCTGATAGATTGCATTTATGTAGGTCTCAACCGACTTTCGGGATAGCTTCAGCAGTTGAGCTATGGCAGCATTGTTGTAGCCCTGGGCAATGAGCTCCAGCACCTCCTGATGTCTGGGGTTCAACCTCGCTACAACCGAGCCCTGCCTCGGGCGCAAACTTGCCACTACTGACGGGTCCAGCACCACCATGCCTGCCTTGCTCCCTTCGATGGCACGAACTACTGCGGCAAGGTCGGGCGCAGTCTGTTTAAGAAGATAAGCCCATCCCTGGATGTCCTCGAGAGGCAGGCTTGTTACATAGCGTCGCTCGCCGTGAGCTGATAAGATAACTATGCCTGTTTGCGGTCTTTGCTTCTTAATCTGCAACGCTGCCTCAATGCCATCGAGCTTTCCCGGCAGTTCAATGTCCATTATCACCACGTCTGGTTTTTCCTGGCTGGCTAAACGGATTGCGGTTTCTCCGTCCCCAGCTGTTCCGACCACATCCATCCCTGGCTCAGTTGATAATGTGCGACATAGAAGCTCTCTAAAAAGAGGTTCGTCGTCAACTACAACTAATCTCGTTTTTTCCATAGCGATACCCCTTCCCTGCTGGGAACCTCTGGCTCTTTTACCCGGGCAGCTAGTTTTTCTCAGCACTTATAGCTATTATGTCAGGTGGTAACACCGTTGTCTACATCAAATTGTTACCACCTTGATATAGTGCTGCCCCTAAGACTCCTCAAGAGAGGTCAGTGGGATAAAACAAGTATCAACACTATACTCACAGACAGTTTCACGTCTTAATCTCTAAGATTGGGAAATTGGGTGATAAAGGAGCGGTAGATGATAGGCATAACCTCGTATGGTGCCTACATCCCTTGGCACCGAATAGAGAGACAGAATTTTGCCAAAGCCTGGGGAGGCTTTAGCATCCCCGGGGAGAGGGCGATGGCGAGCTACGATGAGGATAGTGTGACTATGGCTGTGGAGGCAGCTATCGACTGTATCAGGGATATAGACCCTTCCTCAGTCGATGGTCTTCTCTTTGCAACAACCACTTCTCCTTATAAAGAGAAGCTTTGTGCAGCGACGATGGCACTGGCACTGCATCTTCGCCGTGATATTCGAGCAGCCGATGTAACTGGCTCACTGCGCTCTGGGACGACTGCGCTGGGGTTCGCTCTCGATGCTATAAAAGCAGGCAAGGCAAGCAGTATGCTGGTAAGCGCTTCAGATATCCGCATGGCGCCCCCGTCGGGCTTCACAGAACAGTCCCTAGGCGATAGCGCAGCAGCTCTGTTATTGGGCAAGAAGAATGTCATTGCAGAGGTCGTGGATAGCTACTCGATTTCCGATGAGCTGGCAGCCACCT
>CAYGWI010000172.1:0-1818 GCA_964353715.1 uncultured Dehalococcoidales bacterium
ATATGTTCCCGCCAGACCGAAACAGGTAATAGAAGAAGCTATACGGGAGATAAGAGACAAAGTCGGCTGGGAACTGAAGATCAGCCCCAATTTGAAAGAGGCTCAGCCAGTAGCCAAAGAGGAAGTGACTTTGTTAAGGCTATTCGACCCTAAGGGATTCTTCACATAGAAGGGGTCAACTCTATTTTTCTTAACACTCCACTCCCCTCTCATTGCCGGTCTAGAGAAGGTAGCTGATGCTCTCCCCCTATGTCGTTGCAAGGAACCCAGATTCCTTGTTTACGCTTCGGAACAGACTCCGCAATCTCTGTGAGGACGGGGGGATTGCCGCGCTTCGCTCGCAATGACAAGAGTCTCTTTGTTGTAGGGAATAGATTGGCGCCTTCTCAGATGGTTATCGCTTGAGGTTTCCTTTGGTTACGCTTGTGAGCGGTCAAGGTAAACCTGAAGAGCGGAGCAGTAGCTTTGGTACGTCCGCGAATCGAAGAGGACAAACACGACCTCTTTAAGAGCCGTCGCTTGTTCCTCGAGAAATGAAACGATGGTGCCCACTGCGATCTCTGCCGCTTCCTCCACTGGATAGCCGTAGGCTCCGGTGCTTATGGAAGGGAAGGAGATGCTGGCCAATTTGTTCTTGGTAGCTAGTTTCAGGCACTCGTAATAGGCACTTCTCAGAAGTTCAGCTTCGTTTCGGCTGCCGCCGTGCCAGATCGGACCAACAGTATGTACCACGTGCCGTGATTTGAGATTTCCCCCAGTGGTTATTACCGCTCTGCCAGCGGGCAATCTTCCCTGCCGGGCAACGATTTCCTTGCATTCCTCCAGTATTGATGGTCCGCCCGCGCGGTGAATTGCCCCATCCACCCCGCCACCACCCATTAAGCTGGAGTTGGCGGCATTAATGATGGTCTCGGTAGTCTGCTTCGTGATATCCCCTTGAATCATAGACACTTTCGTTTTATTTACTTTCGCCTCCATCTTTCCTCCTTGCTCTGAAACAATCCCACTCACAAATCATGTAGTTGCCAGATTTGTCAGACAGTGGCATGCAGAAAGTTTGAGCAGCCTCTCAATAAGGAAAAGTAACACAGAGGGAAAGTTATGGCAAATCACAGCGGGCTATTGGATTATGGAGGAGGAGCCGTAAGGCGGCCGGGAAGGTTGACGCATTTGTTAGGGGTAGGGTAGATTTAAGTGCGATGAAGGCTGTTATTCTGGTTGGTGGGGAGGCGACCAGACTACATCCCCTTACCTGTAACACTCCCAAGACAATGGTTCCTGTGTTGAACCGCCCTTTCTTTGAGCATATTGTTGGCTATCTGAAAGAGCACAATATTATTGACATAGTTCTGGCCGTTGGGAAGTCACCTGGGCAGATCGGGGACTACTTTGGCGATGGCAGCAGGCTTGGCGTCAGGTTAACTTACTCGACAGAGGATTCTCCCCTGGGAACAGCCGGGGCAGTAAAAAACGCTGAAAGGTTCCTGGACGATTCCTTCGTCGTTCTTAACGGGGATATCTTCACTGATATTGACCTGAGCGTCATGATACGGCTACACCGCAAGAACAAAGCTACAGCCAGTCTGGCATTGACACCGGTAGAGGACCCTACTATCTATGGAGTAGTGGAGACTGATAGCGCGGGCAGGGTCAAGCGTTTCGTAGAAAAGCCGAGTCGAGACAAGGTGACTACGAATATGATTAACGCTGGCATCTATATCCTGGAACCTGATATTTTGAGTTACATCGCCGCCAACGCCTATTCCATGTTTGAGCGTGATGTTTTCCCACCGCTTCTGGAAAAGGGACAGGTTGTAT
>CAYGWI010000173.1:0-1784 GCA_964353715.1 uncultured Dehalococcoidales bacterium
CGCCAACGCCGGGTGGAAGAGTCCTTCAAGGAAATTGAAGAGCACGCTGCTAAGCTGTGTGCGGTTGCCATAGAAAAAGCCACACGGTCCTCGGAAAAAGCTGAACAAGAAGCCGAAGAAATGTATAAGAAGGCGAAACTGAGTGCTACGCAGGTTTATCAAGACAATCTTAATGAGGCGTTGAGAATACGCAGAGAGACCGTAGAGCAGGCCTGGGAAGAAGCGAGAAGAAATTCAGAGAAAATCTGGAAGGTCTTTCAGGGTGAGATCAAGAGATAGGAATATGAACGGATCCTATGAAGTGAAACAGGGCGACGCCTTGCTTGGGTGCTCCTGCCCTTCTTGGTCCTGAGAGAAAGGTGAGTGACGCTATGACTATTATGGGTAATACTGCCAAAGATGATGTGGCTGTGCTGGCTGGGCATGAGTTCAAGCGAATCAAGAATGGACTAGATGAGGCTCAGGTAGCATCTTTCATTAGCGAGCTCATCAAGGAGCGAGACAAACTGGCTCAGTCCCAGGATCATATCGCATCTCTTAGCAGGCTTGCGGAAAGGGCCATTGTCGAAGCAGACAAACTGGCCACGCAGATCAAGACAGAAGCTGCAGAACAGGCTAGGGCTGAAAGTGCTGCCCTCGTAGACAAAGCCAAAGAGCAAGCTCGACACATGGCGGAAAAGAAGATAGCTGAAGCCGTGGAGCTTGCTAACGAAAAGGCTGGTGCTATCAGGGCCAAGGCTGAAGAAGAAGCAGCAGTCCTGCTAGAGAATGAAAAGAATAGAATCCGCAATGACATGCGCAACCTTGTAAACCAACAATGTGGCTACTTGCTGGAGGAACTGGAACGCCTTAAGCAACAGGCAGCGGCGATACAGGCAGATTTTGACAATGGGTCGCCCGTGCGCAGAGAAGTGGAGAGCGCTGCAACCTTCGAAGTCGCAGAAGAGAAACGGGGCACAGCAGCAGAGACTGCTGAAGAGAGCAACACTGTGGTTGCGGAAGCGAGCAAGAAGACACTTGGGGAGTCGGAGCCAAGCTGGCGGGCTACGGACCACACCGAAAAGAGCTTCGAATTACCAAACCTACTTCAGATTGAAGAGCAACCAGAGGTGGGTAAGCCACAATGGGAGGTGGAAATCTTGCCGCCGTTTGAGATAGCCAAAATCATGGAAGTCGTGTCCTTCCTGGATCAATTACCGGAAGTTGCCAATACCGAGATGATTGTACCGCAGATTGATGTGCCTTTGATTCTGGTCTTCCTGCGTAGGCCTATAAACGTCGTTGATGTGCTGCAAAAGATTCCCGCAGTGGCTCACGTCCAGGAAGTTACAGTCGACAAAGCTGCTACCAACGGCAGACCAAGGAAAGTTCGCATAAGCCTGTCGAGGGACAGAAGACTGTAGGACAAAGAAAGAAGCGATGCGCGTCTCCGCGATATACTCAGCTAGGATTTCCCAGGAGGTCGGCCACCATCGGGCTGCCGAGTAATTGAGATAGCTGAACTGGGCGGCTGGTCACGAAGGCGAGACGAAGACCGACCCTGACCCGTATCAATATATTCCCTGAAAGACATTCAAGATTCTTCCCGTCTTCGTGCTATTATTTGGGAACTGTCTGTACAGAGAAGGGGCAGGAATTCATGATAGGTTTTGAGGCACGATGCGGCACCACCGCTATGGGGATAATGCCTCATAGGGATGTGGAGCAGGCGTTGAAACTTGCCCTGGGTCTGGATATCCCATTCTGGCCCCAGCTTCCCAAAGTGAGCCTGTATGAAGATATGT
>CAYGWI010000174.1:0-1758 GCA_964353715.1 uncultured Dehalococcoidales bacterium
GATACCTGGTGGGTGGTTTCATCGGGGCAGACCTGATCAAGAACGAGATAACGGCGCAGACCAGGGCTGCTGCCGAGATAGATCCTGAAGCCGACATAATAGAGATTGGCGGACAGGACTCAAAGCTGGTCATCAAGAGAAACGGCATCGTCGTGGACTATCACATGAACAAAGCCTGTGCCGCAGGGACAGGAAGCTTCATTGATGAGCTGGCTGAGATGCTCGGCGTTTCGGTGACCAGTGGTCAGTTTGCCGATCTGGCATTTGCTGCGCCCTATACCATTGACTTAGGGACGAGATGCGCCGCTTTTATGGGCCAGGCGGTTGCTTCGGCACAGCAGGATGGGGTGCCCCTGGAAATAATCACGGCCAGTCTGGCCAATTCCATAGCCAAGAATTATCTCTCCAAGGTAGTGGAACACAGAAAACTGGGCGACAACGTTATTCTCACAGGAGCGGTATTCTATAACAAGGCTGTAGTCTCCGCCTTTCATCATGAGCTTGCAGGGAAGAAACTGACCGTGGCGGAGCACAAAGAAGTCAGTGGCGCCATAGGCGCAGCCCTCCTGGCCAGAGAGACTGTAGCTGGACAGACATCGAGGTTCAAAGGCTTTCGGGAGGTTGTGGACAGAGAGTGCAAGCTCACTACATTCGTGTGCAAGGGGTGCGATAACAACTGCACCATTACCCGCATGGAGATGCCCGGTGAAGAGTCCAGTTTCTATGGTAGCCGGTGCGATAAGTATGATGCCATAGCCAGCCACGCCAAGAGAGAGACATTCTTCGATAAGAGAGAGCAACTGCTCTTTCGAGAATACAAGAAAGATTCGGGCACTGGACCCAGGGTGGGCATTCCCAGAGGACTTCTGGTGTACGACTATGCACCGCTGCTCATTGGCTTCCTCAACGCCCTCGACGCCAGGGTTGCCCTTTCCAGCCAGACCAACAACGAAATCATGGAGCAGGCCATTGAGTTAGGCTACACCGACAGTTGTTTTCCTCTCAAGCTTCTCCACGGACATGCGGCAATGCTTAAGGACGTGGACTACATTCTCTACCCCTGCGCCATTCGCCTGGGTAGGAAAGACGGGGATGAAAGCCAGAAATACTCGTGTCCCTTAGTTCAGGCTGCGCCGTTCATAATACGCAGTGTGCTTGACTTTGGAGAGCGGCTGTTGATACCCATAATTGATTTCAGTCAGGGCGATGACGAGGTGATAAAGAATTTTGCGGATGTCGCCGTGAAGATGGGGTTCGGTAGAAAGAGAGGGAAAGAGGCAGCCCTGGCCGGCATTGAAAGTCAGCGGAAATTCGAGGCTGACCGGGCAGTGCTGGGCCGAGAACTATTGGAGCAACTGCGCCAGAACGACGAGTTGGGCGTGGTCCTCTTGTCCAGGGCTTATATGTCGCAGGATGCTGGGGCAAATCTGGGCATAGCAGAGAAGCTCGCTCAGCTCGGGGTGGTGCCCGTACCGCTGGACTTCTTGCCCCTGGAGTCGGTGAATGCCAAGGACTACTCCGACCGTCCTTACTGGTACTATGAGAACAAATATGTAGCCGGCGCGGCTATAACTGCCTCCAACCCGCAACTTTACGGTTTGTGGCTGACGAACTTCGGGTGCGGCCCCAACTCATTCATAATCCACCTGGTGGAAGATATCATGGGGGACAAGCCTCTGGGACAGCTGGAAATAGACGAACACGCCGCTGAGGCTGGTATCGTTACTCGCCTGGAAGCCTTCGTTGACACCATTAGAG
>CAYGWI010000175.1:0-1758 GCA_964353715.1 uncultured Dehalococcoidales bacterium
TATACCTCAGGTCTTGTATATTGGGGATATTCCAGAAGCCCGTTGCTGTGAGAATCATTGCTTGCGGAATCCTGTGAGCCAAGCACCCCTGGTATGAGCCTAACGATAGCATCCACCACAACCAGGGCAGCTAACTCGCCCCCGCTAAGCACATAATCCCCAATGCTGATTTGATCAGTAGCTAAGTGCTCACACACTCTTTCGTCTAAACCTTCGTAATGACCACAAATCAACATCAGATGAGGGTGGAGGGCTAATTCCTTAGCCACAGATTGAGAAAAAGGTCTGCCCTGCGGGGTAAGCAATATGACAGGTACCTCACTTGCACCAAGCTGTTGTTTTATCGCTTCCACTGCCTCGAAGATGGGCTCGGGCTTGAGCACCATGCCAGGTCCGCCGCCGTAGGGACAATCATCCGCAGTATGATGTTTATCATGGGTGTAATCACGAATATCGTGGATCGCGATGTTCACAAATCCCTGCTCCCGAGCACGCTTGATGATGCTCTGGTTGAGTGGAGAGGCAAACGTTTCAGGGAAGAGACACAGAATATCAATACGCATCGAAACCCTCAACAGAGATCTCCAAAACCCATATCTTACCATGTGGGCGGCCGCAAAACAAAGTCTTGAGTTTCTCAGGACTTTGGCTGTCAGGAAGAACTGTGTCTCCCGGATTTGTATCTGGCGCTACTTCCATCTTCAATCTGCAAGACAGAAATTGTTCAAAAATTACGGAAAAATCGCCGAAAGGTATTGACAAATTGAACATAGGGTTTATAATACGATTGTGGGGAAAGGTGGGGAAAAGGGGTGGATGACTGTGGGAAAGACAAGCTAGGCGAGGTAAGAATGGCGAGAGTTGTGGTGAACCCGGAGGAATCATATGTTCAATGGTGAGTATCAGTACAAGGTTGATGAAAAAGGAAGAGTCCCTCTGCCGCCGAAATTCAGAAGAGAGTTGAAGGAGGGCATGGTATTGACCAGGGGGTTGGGCGAGAAATGTGTCGCAGTCTACCCAGTAAGAGAATGGAAGAGAGTGTCAGACAAACTTGCTGAGACACCGCTGACCGGAGTTAAGTTGAGGAGGCTGACTCGACTTACTCATGGCTCCGCCTTCGACGCCTCATATGACGGTCAAGGCAGGATTAAGTTGCCGGAGACTCTGCGCGCGTATGCCGGGATTGGCGACACGGCGACTGTCGTCGGTGCCAACGCCCACGTTGAACTCTGGAGCGATGACGGATGGAAGGCCGAGCAAACAGCGGCCGAAGAACAGGCGTCAGGGATGATTGAGAGCGGAGTATGAGCGAATGAGCGTCGCCATGTCCTTACCTGTCCACGTGCCCGTTCTGCTTGACGAAGTTATAACAGCGCTACAACCCCGGCCGGGAGGCCGCTTTATTGACTGTACTGTCGGTCTGGGAGGACACGCAGCAGGCATACTCGAGGAAATTGCACCCTCAGGAAGGCTTCTGGGCATTGATGCTGACCCGGACGCCATCAAGATAAGTAAAGATAGACTCAGGGACTATGGTGACGCAGTTACTTTGGTCCACGACAACTTCATTAACCTTGAAGCTACCTCCATAAGATACCATATTCATCCGGTTGATGGTATTCTTTTCGACCTTGGTGTTTCTTCTTTGCAACTGGATACAGCCGAACGTGGCTTCAGCTTCCATCTCGATGCTCCTCTAGACATGAGGTCCAATCCCGAGCAAGGGTTGACTGCATCGGACATCGTCAACCGTTTCTC
>CAYGWI010000176.1:0-1756 GCA_964353715.1 uncultured Dehalococcoidales bacterium
GGGGTAATTTCTGCACGGTTGATGACAAGGGAATCATTACCCACAGGAGGGCAGGGCGGATTTCCACAGATAAAAACACCGTGTTGTGCCGCTTATTGAATGATATCACCATAGAAGGGGCCGAGATCTCTGTACTGCCGGTGAAAGAACACAGATTTGTGCTCATCCTCCGGGGCGAAGCTTTGTCTCCCGAGCTAGGAGATTCTGACCCCCAGCAAATAGGGCAAGCCCCCAAGAAAATAGAGGCATTATCGCCGCAGGCACGGAAGACCGCGGAAATCGCCAACGAGTTTGTGTCTCAGGCAAGCAGTCTCTTGCAGGGTAAAGCACCAGCCAACATGGTCCTTCTGCGAGGCTTCTCTCGCCGACCTCACATTCCCTCCCTATCTGAAATCTACAAACTAAAGCCAGCCGCCATTGCCACGTATCCTATGTACCGGGGACTGGCCAGGCTGGTAGGCATGAAGGTATTGCCAGGCGGTGAAACCATAACAGACCAACTGAACAGTCTACGCCGCCACTATGCCAAATACGACTTCTTCTTCATCCATTTTAAGAGCACTGATGCCCGAGGGGAAGATGGCGACTTCCCGGCCAAAGTCCAGGCAATCGAGGAACTTGACAAAGCTCTCCCCAGTTTGCTCAGTTTAGACCCGGATGTTCTGATTGTCACTGGAGACCATTCCACCCCCGCAACCTTAGCCATGCACAGCTGGCATCCAGTCCCGTTCATGCTGAAGTCCAAATGGTGTCGTCCCGATAATGTCACTGAGTTCTCCGAGCAAGCCTGCCTGGCTGGTGGTATGGGACGCTTCCCGGCTACAGAAATAATGTCCTTAGCTATGGCTAATGCTCTAAAGCTGGATAAGTTCGGCGCCTAGCAAGAAGAATGCTAAGCACGAAATCCGAAATCCTAAACAAATACAAAGCACCAATCACCGAAGTCCAGAACAGAATATGTTTGGGTATTTGGATTTGTTTAGGGTTTAGAATCTCGCAGGCGGTCGCTCGGGATTTACCAGCCTGGCTTAGCTTTCTTGCTCGGGCGGGGTCTCCTCCGCCAGCCCTGCTTGCTGCAAGTCTTCCATAAGGCGGGCAGCCCTGGGGTAACCGATGCGAAGACGGCGTTGTAAGAAAGAGGTGGAGATATGTCGATATTCTTGCGCCAGGCGCTTTGCTTCCTCCATAAGAGGGTCGGGAGGAGCACCGACAGATCGGAGTGCACCTGAGGGACGCCCAGCCACCTCGTCAAAGTCAACAGAGCTCACCTTAATTTGCTGCTGGTTCCCCCAGAAATATACCAATCTCTCAATCTCAGCATCAGAAACAAAGCTTCCTTGAAGACGTTTAGGTTTGCTGGCTTCAGTGGGCATGTAGAGCATATCCCCTCTACCCAGCAGCTTCTCAGCACCTACCATGTCAAGTATGGTCTTGGAATCTACGTGAGAAGTAACGGCGAAACTGATACGAGTAGGAAAGTTAGCTTTGATAAGCCCGGTAACCACATCGACTGAAGGGCGCTGTGTGGCTACGACGAGATGAATTCCTGTAGCCCGAGCCAGTTGGGCTAATCTACAGAGCGAATGTTCTACCTCATCCGAGGCTGTCATCATCAAGTCAGCTAGTTCGTCAATAAGGAGCACCAAATACGGCAACGCTTCTCCGGGTGCGCGGTCCTTGTTGTAACCTTCGATATTACGTGCTCCTGCCTTGGCAAACTGACGATACCGATTGTCCATCTCCTGATTAAGCCATT
>CAYGWI010000177.1:0-1721 GCA_964353715.1 uncultured Dehalococcoidales bacterium
ATCCTGTCCACAATTCAGGAGCGAGACTACGTTAACAAAGCCCAAGGTAAATTCCACCCTACGGAGCTAGGGCTAACGGTTAACAGAATTCTGACTGCGCATTTCCCTAAGATCGTTGACCCTGGCTTCACAGCTCAGATGGAAGAACAACTAGACGAAATAGCGCAAGGTAGGTATCAATGGATAGCTGCTTTGCAGGAATTCTATCCCCCCTTCCAGGATATGTTGGATAAAGCCTGGACAAACTTGGAAAAGGTCAACATGACTCAGGCCAGCGAGGAGACATGCCCCAAATGCGGTCGTCCTATGGTCATAAGGGTCGGACGTTTCGGTAAGTTCCTTGCCTGTAGCGGCTATCCTGACTGTAAAACAACCATGCCCTACATAGTCAAAACCGGGATTCCTTGCCCCCAGTGTGGCGGCGACATTGTGAAAAGAATCAGCAAAAAGAAGAGGGTATTTTATGGGTGCAGCAAGTTTCCCAAATGCCCGTTCACCGTAAATCACAAGCCGGTAGCTCAACCTTGCCCTGACTGTGGAGGTCTTCTGATACAATATAGAGAGGACTGGGCTAAATGCGTAGGCTGTCAACGCAAAGTAAGATTATCCGAGACGGAGAGCCCAGAAGAGGAGGCGGCCCTATGAGAATTCTAGTTATCCATGGACCAAATTTGAATATGCTGGGCAAGAGAGACAAGGCAATTTACGGAGAAAAGACCCTGCAGGAAATTGATGCCTTACTGAAGAAGGAAGCCAGGGCACTGGGCGTCGATGTGGTGGCGTTTCAATCCAATCATGAAGGCGCACTCATAGATTTTATCCAAGAGCAAGCCGATTCTGCCCGTGGCATAATAATTAACCCGGGTGCCCTTACCCACTACGGATTTTCTTTGCTCGATGCCCTGGTTGACAGCAAACTGCCTATCATAGAAGTCCATTTATCCAATATCTACCAGCGTGACGAATGGCGAACCAGGTCTATAGTTGCCCCTATAGCTCAAGGGCAGATAAGTGGCTTGGGTTGGAGGGGATATGTTACCGCCCTGCAGATCCTGGCTGGCAAGCTGAAAGCAAAGCCTTCACGTTAGGATTCCGAGCTCGCTTTGTTTGCCTAAACGGCTGGTCTGAAACAGTCAGTTGGCCGCGGCACAGCAAGATTCATGCGGGAGTGGCCAAAGGCCACTTCTCTTGACGTTCTCAGGACTGGCGTTTCTTGAAGTCTTCCAAATCAAGCGTATTTATGAAGTCCTTATACGCCGACAGCCCCTTCATCTCTTGTTCGTCCACTTTTCCTTCGGGAGCAGGTTTGCCTGTTTCTTCTTCAAGTACGATGCCCGCCTTTTCCAGCACCGTTTCCTCAACATATATTGGTGCGCCGACTCTCACAGCCAGGGCCAACGCATCGCTGGGTCGAGAATCGATGTCCAGTTGTTGACCATCAACGGTAAGTGCGAGTCTGGCGTAGAAGGTGTCCTCCTTAAGCCCGTTCACCACTATATACCGGACTGAAGCCCCCAGGGTAGAAATCACAGATTGCAGCAGATCATGCGTCAGCGGGCGCGATAATTCGACATTTTGCAGCTTTACGGCGATAGCATCTGCTTCGGCAGGACCAATCCAAATGGGTAGATAACGATTAGTCCCCTTCTCTTTCAGAATCACCACCCTCTGGTAGTTCATCAAGCTAACGCGGATGCTGTCAATCGTCATCTCTACCATGC
>CAYGWI010000178.1:0-1720 GCA_964353715.1 uncultured Dehalococcoidales bacterium
AGGCAATAGTATTGTTCATGATGGCTCTTGATCCCTCGTCGGCCATAAGGCTTTTATACTTCTTTGGCTGTAGTAGATAATTCATCGTTACTCCGTTCCCGCTCGGCGGTTCAAGAACTTTACTAGAATCAGTCTATGCCAGTCAAGAATATTCTGCTACACAGTCACAGAGCCGCGGCACCTACTTCTGCCCCCGGTGCCAGCCTCTGTTGCGGCCTCTGGTGCAAAGACCGACGGTGGCGGGATTTGCACGAGGGACCAAAGGTTAGGGAAGAACGTCGGGATGTCTGCCATTTCACGCACACATTTATCAGGCTATCGGCTCTTCTTTTTCACCTGATAGCGAATCAGCGTCTTAATTACCTTAGCATCGGGTCTTGACTGGTATTCTTCCTCGTGCGGGCCGGCTATTTCATAGCCATTGGCTGTGATGAATTGTTCCAGGCGGTCAATGGTCTCCTTCACCTGGTCATAGGGGCCGAGGTGGAGAATCTGAGCTACCGTGCCGTATGCCCACGTCTCAATCTTTACCTCGGTGCCCGGTTCTTTCTGTGGTAAGGAGGTAGTGTTGTCGGGTATGGGGATACCGGCATTTATGAGCCATTCTCCTTTGGGATCCCGGTCCGCGTTGGGAAAGCGAGCACGGGGGCAGCTTACCTTGAAGGACTCCAATCCCTGCTTTTTCAGGCCGAACTTCAAGGTATAAACCGAGCCAAATAGAGCAGGAAATATATTGCCGAAGACCTTGTCCGGAGAGCCTTTCCCCCGGACAACGGCCATCTTCTGGGACGGCATCTCCAGGATTATGGGATCAGTCTTAAGTTTACGTGGCGACATGCGCACCTCCTCGGCTGCAGTTTTTGGGTAAGTGTAGCACGGCAAACTAGGGTCAGTGGGGATGCGATTATGAATCTACATACGACTGAGATTTCAGTGCAACACACTGGCGAGGTGTGGTTCAAGAGACAAGTGTTTGAGGGAGCGCGAGAGGAATGCTTATGAGAGACGGAAAACCAGCTCGGCTGCAGGGATAGCCTGGGTATCATGCGGGACCATCACCTAAGACTGTTTCACCAGACTATTTCATCTTGCCTTTCGGGATTTTGATGGCGAAACGGCATCTTGCGTCGCCTTTCAGTAATGTTTCAAGCAGTTCGACTTCCACGGGTTCGTCAAAGATTGCGTCGAAATGGAGTTTCTCAAAGCCGGCGCTGCAATAGCAGAAGATGGCTGGTATCCTGGGCCTGCCGTCGCGCAAGGCCGTTCTGACAAGCTGGCAGTGGCACGCATAGTACTTCCTCATTGTAGCGTCTTTTTCTTTGAGGTATTGTTTGGGGGCATAGGGTATTTTGGTCACGTAGACCCTGTCACCCTGCCTGAGTCCGGTGCATATTTCCTGATTGCCTCTCACGAACTCCACGACTTCGGGAGTGATCTCCTGCTCGAACCACGGTCGTCCTTCTCTCATGCAGTCTTCCAGCTCCTTGATAAGCCTCTCATGTTCGCCCTTGAGATACTCGTCGATGCTGGCCGCCTTTTCAAAACGTTCCTTGCTCTCCTTGAACGCCTCAATGGGGATGTCGTGGTAGTTCCAGGTCATGATTTCCCTGCACGTCCCGGTCGGCAGCTCGGCTTCCATTCTATCTAGAATCATTTTCGTTAGCTTTGGGTAGCTGTCCTGCGGCGAACCCAGAGGCGGCATCTCTAAATCATGAAAGAC
>CAYGWI010000179.1:0-1684 GCA_964353715.1 uncultured Dehalococcoidales bacterium
GCTCCGGTTTTTCAGGTTGGTATAGCCCTTTCTCAATTAAAGCCCTGTCTCTCCTATATTCAGTCCAGATTGCCAGTAGGGCTATCCCGCAGCCAAAGACTATGCCAAAAATGGGAATCAAAGTACCTGCCATCTTCCTTCCCTACACTTTGTACGGCAGAAGCCTTCTTATCCTCTTCTCATCCGCTGAGGAAATTGGTATCATTTCATCGTAGAGGCGCTTGGTCCTCGGAGCCTTCTTCCTCCTTAGATGGCTCTTGCCACACTTGGTACGCATCAGCTTGCCGCTGCCAGTAATATGAAAACGGCTCTTTGCCCCTTTATGGGTTTTGAGTTTTGGCATCTGTCTCTTTCTCCTTAGATTTCCTTTGGACAACCGGGGTTAACACCATGGCTATACTGTTTCCCTGACTAACAGAGTTGCTCACTATCGCTATTTGCTGGGACGCTTCAGTCACTTTGCGCAGTACCTTCCAACCTAACTCCGGATAAATAACCTCGCGCCCTCTAAACCTTAACACTAACCGTACCTTGTTGCCTTCCTCCAATAATTTCTTCGTGGTCTTAATCTTTGCCAGTAAGTCGTGCTCTTCTATCTTGGGTCTTAGTCGAACTTCCTTGAGTAAGCCAACTCTCTGGCCCCTCTTTGCCTTACGCTCCTTTTTAGTTTGCTCATATTTATATTTGCCATAATCAAGAATCCGGCATACTGGCGGATTCACCGTTGACGCTACCTGCACCAAATCGAGGCCACGCTCATAAGCAAGCTGTAATGCTTTCTGCAAAAGCACCACGCCCAGCTGTTCCCCACCTTCCCCTATGAGCCGAACTTCTTTGGCTCTGATTCTTCTATTGGTTAATAATTCTTTAACTATGCTCTTTCTACCCCCTAGAACAGTATTCAGGACTTGGCCTCTATGGCAGCCTTTATCCTACTCTTAATTTGTACGGCAGTTTCCAAGCCCAGATTGTCGCCACTCCTTAAGCGAAGTGACACACTGGATGAAGCCATCTCTCTATCACCAACTATAAGCATATATGGCACTTTCTCTAATTGGGCTTCTCTTATTTTCAAATTCATCCTCTCAGAGCGGTCGTCGACCCGAACTCGGATGCCGTCATTTCTGAAATCGCTCTCTATCTCATGTGCATAGCCAACATGGCGATCTGCTATAGGAACTATCGTTGCCTGAACAGGCGACAACCATACCGGGAAAGCACCACCGTAATGTTCCACGAGACAAGCCAGAAAACGTTCCATGCTGCCCAGGACTGTCCGGTGTATCATGACCACATTGTGCTCCAAGCCATCTTCACCAATATAACAGACATTGAAGCGCTGTGGCAAATTGAAATCGACCTGAATAGTAGGCCCTTGCCAGACATGCCCTACAGCGTCCTTGAGTTTGATGTCGATTTTAGGCCCGTAGAAAACCCCCTCGCCAGGATCCACTTCGTAGTGCAAGCCAAGTTCCTCCAGAACGTGTTTCAATGCCCCCGTGGCTTCTTCCCACATTGAAACCGTACCAGCATATTTCTCAGGGCGCGTCGATAGCAACAGCTCATATTCACCAAAGCCAAAGCTGGACATCATGAATTGTGCCAGGTTCAGAACTTCCGTCACTTCCTCTTCAACCTGATCAGGGCGACAAAAAATGTGAGCGTCATCTTGAGTAAATCCCCT
>CAYGWI010000180.1:0-1665 GCA_964353715.1 uncultured Dehalococcoidales bacterium
TCAATGTAAAAGGCAGCTTGCTGATGAGGATTCTCACCATAACGAAGGCCGCGAGCCTTCTTCAGGGCTATGGTCATCTCTTCGGGAAAAGCTTCATCGCTAAGATACTGAGCGATGGCTGTGTCATAAAGAGCTACATGCTGGAATGCTTTCTGGGCTAACCGCTTCCTATATCCCGTATCTATGTTGCCCTGCCGCAACTTCTGCAGGATTGCGTCGTAATCCCGCGGGTCGACTACTACCAGAACGGACGGGAAATTTTTAGCTGCGGAGCGGATCATGCTTGGTCCGCCAATATCGATGTTCTCCAGTGCCTCGTCTAAGGAAACTCGAGCCCTGGCCACTGTTTCCACGAAGGGGTAGAGGTTGACTACCACCATATCGATGAGTTCAATGTGGTGCTGGTTTAGCTGAGACAGATGCTCCGGAAGGCTACGTCGGGCTAAGATGCCTCCGTGGACGGCGGGATGCAAAGTCTTCACCCTGCCATCGAGGATCTCTGGGAAGCCAGTGAGCTCTGAGATACCATGTATTTTTACTCCAGCAGCCTCCAGAGACTTCTTGGTGCCACCGGTGCTGAATATCTCGATGCCTAGTTCTTTCAGACCTCGGGCAAAGTCAACCACGCCTGATTTATCCGAAACACTGATTATGGCGCGCACAGAACCTCCTTAATCTAATAGTACTCTTTCGTTGTCTTCTCTCTTAATTATCCGGCCGATGACTTTAGCCTGGGGCAAGACATTGACAATCTTGGCTACCTGACGGGGGGAACAAACGATGGTTATGCCTATCCCCATGTTGAACACTTGATACATTTCCGCTTCTTTTATAGCGCCTTCTTGTTGAATGAGTTTGAAAATTGGCAGAATATCCCAGGAATTCTTTTTTATATGGGCGGCAACCCCTTCAGGCAAGACGCGAGGTATGTTGCCCACAAAGCCACCACCGGTGATATGAGCTATACCTTTGACCAATGGCAAAACTGGCTTCAGTTGTGGATAATAGCAACGATGGACCTGGAGCAATTCCTCGCCAAGGCTTTTCCCCAGTTCGGTATAGAATTTGTTCAGACACGAAGGGTTAGCATCTATGCCAAAGACTTTTCGCGCTAGCGAGTAACCATTCGTGTGTAAGCCGGATGAGGGAATGCCAAGGATTACGTCATCGGGAGCGATGGAGCTGCCATCAAGAATTCTCTTCTTCTCTACCGCCCCGACAATGAAACCTACCAGGTCGTAATTCCCCTGAGAGTATATGCCAGGCATCTCGGCGGTTTCTCCGCCAATTAACGAACAGCCGACTTCTCGGCAGGCCTGGACTATGCCCGAAATGATGGCTTCTATTTGCTCAGGCACAAGTTTGCCCATGGCAATGTAATCGAGGAAGAAAAGGGGCTCGGCGCCGCAACAAAGGATATCATTCACGCAGTGATTAACGATGTCCGTGCCTACTGTATCGTTTTTGCCCAGAAGCGAGGCTATTCTGAGCTTGGTGCCCACTCCGTCGGTGCTGGAAACTAGAACCGGCTCACGATATCCTTTGAGCTGAAACATGCTGCCGAAGAACTCTGAGCCAATGACTTCGGGGCGAAAGGTAGTTCGAGCTTGTTGGGCAATAGTCTTCTTTACTTTGTCAGCAAGATGAATGTCTACACCAGCGAGG
>CAYGWI010000181.1:0-1663 GCA_964353715.1 uncultured Dehalococcoidales bacterium
ATCTCGGCAGAATCTTCAAATGCCCCTACCCAGCAGGTGCTTAGCCCCAGCGCGGTAGCCATCAATACTAGATGCTCAATGGCAATATAGGTGTTCGCTACTACCGGCGTAACCAATTGTTCACGAGGTGGGACAGGCAAAGAGTCTACATAGGCAATAAACTCAGGATCAGCGAAAAGACCTGATGCCGTACTCGCCGCTCCTGAATCGACAGATTCCTGTCGTCTCTTCTTCCTGGCTGCATCAGAGTATTGTTCAAAATCACCGAAACACACAATTACTACTGGTGCTTCTTCTATAAATCGCTGTCTCAGGCATATGCGGCTGAGTTTCTTCCTGGTCTCTTTGTCTCGCACCACCAGGAAGCGCCATGGCTGACGATTGCTTGCCGATGGTGCCAATCTTGCTGCTTCAAGCATCTGTGTCACCATGTCTTCCGGGACATCATCCGGGACAAATCTGCGGATGCTGCGCCTCATTTCTATCGCTTCCCAAACTGTAAGCATACTTTTGTCCTCCCTTCTATCGAACTACTGTGCGTCAGATTCTCGCGCCGCAGAAGTCCCTGAGCAATATATCGTGTCCTGAAGGTAAATAATAGGAGTCAGGAATCGCTTTCCATGGCTGTTGCGGCGACAAGTTGTCGACCTGCCACTGTCGACTACGCCATTCTTAGCTCCTCCAGCACCATCCTAACCGCTTCAGGAATTGCCTTTTCCACCTCGGGCGTGCACTTCTCGCTGAAGCTGGTAATATCCTTGGCCTCCACAGCGAATACGGTGCTTCTCTGGGGCATTGCTAAGCCGAGCAGTCTTCCCAACTCCAGAGCAGTAGCCAGGTTTATTTGGTGAGGTGAGGAAAGGTGTTTGGTGAGGGAGAAGTCTTCAGTGCTCATCCGATATATCTGTCCCGCTTGCCCTTTCTCAGTCTGTATGGCATCAATGATAATAACCCTGTCATAGCCGACAATAGAATCTAGAAGGCTGAGGCCAGCCGCACTTGTCTCAGATACAGTCACCTGGGGGTCGTTGAGCTGATTCGCCACCTCATGTGCCACCTGAATCCCCACGCCGTCGTCAGATAAAATAGAATTACCCAGCCCTAGAACCAGGGTCTTCATTTTCATTCACAAGAACAGTAATCGTTCGCCTTGTTGTCATTCTGAGCACAGCGAAGAGTCTCCATGCCTCTTTTGGACCCTTCGCTCCGCTCAGGGTGACATGAGCGGCTGAATGGACTTGCGACAACTGGTGTTAAATGCCCCGGCTCAGTTTCTTAACCTCGTTGCCCTGGGCATCATAGATGGTCACTTCCAAAGGCAGCTGACCGGGCAAAGCGTGTGTAGCGCAAGACATACACGGGTCATACGGGCGCCATGCCATTTCAATACGATTAAGCAAGCCCTCAGTTATCTTTACTCCGGGCTTTATGAGGTCCGCAGCTGCTTTTCTAACCGACATAAATAGAGCGGCATAGTTGTTGGTAGTGCCCACAATCAGGTTACACTTCGTTATCACTCCTTTTTCGTCGGTTATGTAGTGATGGGTGAGAGTGCCTCTCGGGGCTTCAACAATGCCCACTCCTTCGTCAGGTTTTGCCGTCGGGATATTGCGAATATTCGGGCTGGTTATTTCCGGGTCTCGGCTAAGTTCCAGCAACCTTT
>CAYGWI010000182.1:0-1649 GCA_964353715.1 uncultured Dehalococcoidales bacterium
AATAATATCTAGATATATCTAGATATTATTATACATCAAGTCCCTGTTTTGTCAAGAGGTATGTATAGACAAGGAAGGGATCCACCTTAGGGCACAAGGCAACTTAATTAGCAGCAAATGAACCTGAACAATAATCAAAGGGCACTGAGTTAACCGCCCATGGCACACCTGGCGTTATTACACACAATCGCTTCAGTCAGGATTTCGGTAATCCTATCCACCTTGGAGTCCTGTCCAAATACTCTTGATAGACGCTACCGTATGCTTCGAGGCACAAGCGTTCTTCGAAGATTCCATTCATAAGGTGTGTGACAACGAATAGGACTGAAAGTAGCAAGAAAAGCCAAGAGGCAGAAGCAATGCCTGCGCCTACAAGAGCAGGAATGGAAGCTATATACATAGGATGTCTTGAGTAGCGATATAAGCCCCTGGTGACAGGTCTATCAACCGGTGTATTAGCAATGTTCACACTCACGATGATGTACATCGCTATCCCCAACAAGCTGATGGGAAGACCTATGTGAAACCATAGCGTCCCTAATCGTAATGGCAGAAAGATAGAGTAGAGAAAGGCGAGTACCAAGACTACCTTCGATACCACAAAGACTCTCTTCTCTATCCTGTTGAGGTTGACCGTAGATTCCGTCTTCTTAAATAACTCCTTCTTGATAGAGCTCATTATCGCTGGAATTAGAAAGAGAGGCAGCAGCAATAGCCAGGCATTCCATACTCCTATTTCAAACACTGGCATAGCTGCCATGATTCACCTTCTTTTCAGAATATTTCTCGGTCAATATGTGCGGTGGAGACTGAGTGTAGCCCTCGGTGATTTTATTGTCAATAAGTACCTGGTTACCGGCTCAGAGGAACACCACGTTATAGGACAGGGTAATTCAAACGCCAAATCCTGAACCTGGAAAATGACTGAAGAGTACCGAGAAATGCACTGCATGTGTCTGAAGAATGGCAATATCATTACTTATGGTAGGCGGTAGAGGACTTGAACCTTTGACCTCCTGTGAGTAAGATAGGCTATCCCAAATATGTGACGAAAGAAAAAGGGTGGCGGCTATTGCCCCGTAGCTGCTTTGACCCAGCGGCCTCATTCCGAAACACCAAAGTCGTGAAAACTCCGCTCAGGCAAGGTAGAATTCTAAGAAGACAAGAAGACAGACACAAGGGAGAACATGCGTGACTGACAAAGAATTCGGCACCGCTATTAATTGCATGGATGGAAGGGTGCAGATACCCGTAATTGAATTTTTGAGAAGGCAATACGGTGTGGACTATGTAGATATGATTACCGAGCCTGGACCAGAGCGATTGCTGGCAGAATGCAAGGACCGAAAGGGCATTGAGTCGATACAGAAGCGCCTTGAAATATCGGTAACTCGTCATAACTCAAAACTTGTTGCTATCGCGGGCCACCGTGATTGTGCCGGTAATCCAGCAGACAAAGAAACTCAACTGAAACAGATTTCCAATGCCGTCAAGATTGTGGAGTCGTGGAATCTTGAAGTGCGGGTAATTGGATTATGGGTTGATGAGAGATGGGAAGTGCAAAAAGTAGCTACATAGACAAGAGTAGTACATGTTACCTATGGTGGGCAGTAGAGGACTTGAACCTCTGACCTCCTGTGTGTAAGACA
>CAYGWI010000183.1:0-1643 GCA_964353715.1 uncultured Dehalococcoidales bacterium
TGACTATGAGGCCCGACGTATCTTTATCCAGTCTGTGAACTATGCCCGGGCGCGTAACGTCGCCGCTCATGGTCAGACCGGGGCAGAGGGTCAAGATGGCATTGACTAAAGTATGGCTGGGATGACCTGGGGCAGGATGAACTGTCAAGCCCGCAGGTTTGTCTATCACCAGAATACCCTCATCTTCATACATGACAGTCAAAGGGATTGGTTCAGCCAAAGGATGGCCTGGTAACGGAGGAAGCTCGACTGTTATCCTGTCGTTCGCACGAAGTTTCTGGCTCGCCTTTGCCGTTTGCCCGTCTATCAGAACGTGACCTTGCCGGATCAGTCTCTGTAGGTAGGCGCGAGAGAATTGTGGAAGGACTTCGGTTAAATACTTATCAAGGCGGACGCCGGAAACGTGTGAGTTGAATTGCGCCGTCCTAATGCTGGGGCTTGTCGTTGCATTCATATGCTTTTCCGAATACCCTTGACTTATAAAAGTAATAAATGAGGGCAATTATACCTACTGTCAAAGTCGTGTCGGCGACGTTGAAGGCGGGCCAGCGGAAGAGATCTCGCCAATGAATGCTGACAAAATCAATTACGTAGCCAAGGCGTATTCGGTCTGTAAGATTGCCCACAGCGCCACTTAGGATTAGAGCGAAGGACACTACACCTAAGGTGGTGGCCGGAGGGAAGTAATGAAGAAACACGAGGATAACGATCACACCGGCTATGCCGAGGGCGATAAAAAGCTCGGTGTGGCTGTGAAGCAAACCAAAAATGGCACCAGTATTCCTAGTGTAAAGTAGACCAAGAAATCCCGGCAGCAACTCCATTTGGGGTCGGTTGGCGTCGATCCACAGCTTGCTCACTTGGTCAAGGGCAACCACCAGAGCGACGACAATAAGAAATAGCCTTAATCTGCCCCTGTATTTGCTCGGATAAACCTTTGATTGATCTTCACACACTAAATCTGGTATCTTGCTGGGCACCAATTTACCTGGAGGCCCATTATCTGGCACCTTTTGCGTCCTTTGCCTGGCCTGCCTTGCATTTCAGGCACAAACTCGCTTGAGGTATAGCTTCAAGGCGAGCTCGTTCTATTGGTTGCCCACAGGAATCGCATAATCCATAAGTGCCAGCTTCATATTTTTGTAAGGCATGCTCAACTTCACTTAAAGACTCTTCCTGTCTTCTTTCCAGGGCCAGTCTTTTCTCCAGTTCGGAGGCTTCATCGGCTTCTTCTTCCCTTTTGCCGAATGGACTGCCTTCCTTTCTCTCCGCCGATGGTTGGCCAAGAGCTCTCAACTGTTCTATCTTCTCTGACAGGTCTTTTTTCTCTTTCTTCAATCTTTCATAAAGTTCGGCCGACTGTATCACTTTTGTGCCCTCCCGATGATCTACAGTTATCCTACACCAAGATTCCACACGAATTGGGTGAGACTCGCAGTTCTCTTATGCAACGTCGAGCCGGCGAAAAACCTTCCTCACATCAGGATGTAGAGAATCCCCGAGTTTCTTCACGGATTCGTATCTAATCTCGTTAAGTTCCCGCTGCTTTTCTCCGAACTCAGTTCGGGAGTAGAGTTTCTCAGGATGTAAGTAAATATCGTCCACATGTCTTATCGCCTTAGGCACCTTGAAGCCCGTCGGGG
>CAYGWI010000184.1:0-1591 GCA_964353715.1 uncultured Dehalococcoidales bacterium
TGCGGGGTCCGCGGGGTGGCTTTGTTCTTTGTGATAAAGAATTGGCTTCAGCTATAGATGCTGCAGTCTTCCCGGGGATGCAGGGCGGTCCCTTCATGCATGTCATCGCTGCCAAAGCCGTGTGCTTCTTTGAAGCTATGCAGCCCGAGTTCGTTGAATACCAGAAGTCAGTGCTGAAGAATGCTCGCATTTTGGCTTCTGAACTCCAGAGCTATGGGATGCGTGTCGTTTCCGGGGGCACAGATAACCACATCGTCCTTGTTGACCTCTCTCCGCAAGGGATAAGCGGTAGGGATGCTGAACAGGCTCTGTGGAGCGTGGGTATCTTAGTAAACAGGAATACCATTCCTTTTGACCCCAAGCCTCCGGTGATTACAAGCGGTATCAGGATGGGTACGCCGGCGGTAACCACGAGAGGTTTCGGCACAGAGGAGATGAAGCGCATTGCTTCTTTCATTGCGAAAGTGCTTGCTCCTTCGGGGGACAGACAGGCACAAAAGCAAGTCCGCCAGGAAGTGGGGGAGATGTGCCAACGATTCCCCATTCCTGGACTGGCATAAGACGTCTCTTGTTCGCCTGGTTCTTTTCCTTGCTTTGCTGGCCCTTCCTAAGAAAGGGCGATGATTTCATGCTATAATTTGGTGTCTCCGTAAGCATCTCTGAAGAACGAAGTTTTCCATAGAATATTAGATAGCTGAGAGGTAATGATGGACGAATTGAAAGTGTTCAGCGGCACCGCTCACCCTGCCCTGGCGAGGGCTGTGTGTGATTACCTGGACATACCCTTGGGAGAGGCTGAGGTTTTCGAGTTTAGCAATGAGAATATCTTTGTGCGCATCCTTGAGAATGTCCGCGAACGGGACATCTTTATCGTTCAGCCTATTTGCTCTCCGGTTAACAAAAGCCTGGTCGAGCTACTTATCATGCTTGATGCCTTCAGGCGAGCTTCAGCGGGGCGAATTACTGCTGTTGTCCCCTATTATGGCTATAGCCGCACTGACAAAAAAGACCAGCCCAGAGTCCCCATCACTGCTCGCCTGATTGCCGACCTGATTACTACGGCTGGAGCCAATAGATTGCTGACCGTGGATCTTCATGCCCCTCAAATTCAAGGGTTCTTCACCATACCTGTAGATGAGCTCACCGCTCGACCCATGTTAGCTAAGTATTTCAAGGAGAAAGGTCTAGCTAACCTGGTAGTGGTTGCCACTGATATTGGTATCTCCAAGGTGGCCCGAGATGTGGCTGCCAAGCTTGGAGCCCCGCTCGCTATCATGGAAAAGAGGCGCGTGGGGAATGTGGACGCCAGCGAAACCCTCAACGTAATCGGCGACGTCGAGGGAATGCATGCCCTGACGGTTGACGATGAAATTGATACGGCCGGTTCGCTGGTCGGGGTGGCCAATGCTCTTCTAAAACGTGGCGTTACTAAAGTCTATGCCTGTTGTACCCACCCCGTTTTCTCTGGCCCCGCTATCCAGAGGATAGCTGCCAGCCCTGTAAAGGAGGTAGTGGTTACCGATACCATACCTGTCAATGACGATAAGAAACTGAACAAGATTACCGTTCTGTCCATAGCCTCGCTTATCGG
>CAYGWI010000185.1:0-1590 GCA_964353715.1 uncultured Dehalococcoidales bacterium
TTGGGGAGGGGATTCAGGGGGTGGTAACAGGTGGATGCCGACGGTAGTTGGCTTCTATCGGCCTTTCTAATCTACCCAGCCCTTTCGGCCTTCCCCTTCAACGCTGGGGCAGTTCCTATTTCCGTGCCAGAGACTGGTAGTAAGCTGGTCTCACATAGCGTCTATTCAGGGGAGCATTCAGGGTGAACATTAACGGCCTCTTTGTCATATTGTTTTTCCTCTGTCTGGGGTGCGCCGCTTTTTTCTGTAGTGCTGAGACTGCTTTTATCGGTATGCAGAAACTGCGTCTACAACATCTGATCCAGAGTGGGCACGCGTCCGCCAAAAGGGCGGCAAAGATTCTGGAACAGCCGGAGAGGTTTTTGGCTACAGTCCTTCTGGGGATCAATTTCTTTGAGACGGCAGTGGCCACTCTGGGCACAATCATAGCAGTGTCACTAATCCGAGAGCAGAGTTGGGCAGTGGCAATTGCTACCATTGTGATCACTATAGTAACCCTGGTTTTCGCTGAGCTTGTTCCTAAGAGCCTGGCAGTCCGGTACGGAGAAAGACTGGCTCTAAGATATGTGAGGCCTCTAGAAATCATCTCAGCCATCCTCTATCCTCTGGTTTACATCTTGAACCACATCGGGATCAGGTTTACCAGGTTAGCTGGAGAGGACGAGATTCCCAAGCCGACCATCAGCGAGGAGGAATTTCACACAGCTATCAGTATAGGTGAGGCTGAAGGGGTAATGGAAGGTAATGAAGCAGAGATGCTACACAAGGTGTTTGAATTCACTGACGCTCCCGTGAGCAAGATAATGGTCCCCAGAACGGAAATTGCCTGGGTGGAGCAAGGGACGAAGCTAAAGGATTT
Source organism: uncultured Dehalococcoidales bacterium (assembly GCA_964353715.1). Classification (GTDB taxonomy): domain Bacteria; phylum Chloroflexota; class Dehalococcoidia; order GIF9; family AB-539-J10; genus RBG-13-51-36. The sequence goes on from CAYGWI010000185.1 coordinate 860, forward strand.
TCTGGAGCTTTATGCCAGAAGACGCTACAGTCGTTTCCCTGTGTATAAGGATAACACTGACAACGTGGTGGGTATCTTGCATGCCAAGGATGTGCTCCTGAAATTAACCGATGAATCTGACAGCAGAGACAGCGTCATTGACGATTTAGTGCGCCCAGCGCCTTTTGCCCCTGAAAGTAAACGCCTGGGAGAACTCCTGGCCGAGATGAAAGATGGTGGATACCATGCAGTGATCGTGGTAGACGAGTTCGGGGGCATTGCGGGAATGGTTACCTTGGGGCAGTTAACTGAGGAGATTGTCGGCGATATTCATGACGAGCTAACGGGCAAAGAAAAGGACTTCACTGTAACCAGCGACAGTACCTTTCAACTGGACGGAGGATTCAGGATTGAGGAAGCCAACGAGGAATTGGGGCTAAATTTGCCCGGCGGCGATTATGAGACCGTAGCCGGCTTTATTCTCAGCCACCTTGGTCGGATACCGAAGCAGGGGGAGCATTTTAAGTACCAGGACCTGAAGTTTGTTATCACTGAAATGCGCGGAATGAAGATAGAGCAGGTCATAGTAACCAAGGAAAAGAGCGCTGCCGCATCGTGAATCTATTCCATCTCACCCATAATGAGAGGGTGAAACTAGCTCAGAATCATATCTCTCGCTCTCAGCGAAGCGAGGCAACCTAAGGAGGCCTTTTGAAGCTCATTTTAGTCAGGCATGGCGAAACTCACTGGAA
>CAYGWI010000186.1:0-1586 GCA_964353715.1 uncultured Dehalococcoidales bacterium
CGTCTGGCTCGCAAACATCATCCTGACGTCAACCCGGGCGACAAGTCCGCTGAGGCCAAATTCAAGGAGATAAACGCCGCCTATGAAGTCCTTTCTAATCCTGAGAAACGAAAGAAGTATGACCAATTTGGTGACCAGTGGGAATACGCTGAGCAGTTTGCTAAAGCCAGAGGCCAACAGGGAGTTCAGTGGGATTTCGGCAAAGGTGGTGCAACTTTCGAATATGGTGACCTCAGCGACTTTGGCGGCATCTTCTCAAGCTTGTTTGGCGATGCCGGTAGGGGCTCCGGGACGAAGCGGGGCCCGGAGCGTGGCCAGGATGTAGAGTCCTCCATCGAGGTGAGTCTTGAGGAGACTTACCATGGCTCTGCGCGTGTCATACAGCTTGAAGCCCAGGAACGCTGCACAGCTTGCGGTGGCACAGGCAGGGTGGGCAATCGAGTCTGTACCATTTGCAGCGGTGCCGGTGTGAAAGTAATTCCCAGGCGTCTGGAGGTCAAGATTCCGGCAGGGGTTAAAGACGGCTCTAGGATTCGTATAGCCGGGGAAGGTGTGGCGAGTCGTGCCGGAGGCAGCAAAGGCGACCTTTATCTGGTTGTTAAGGTTCTGCCCCACACACTCTTTGAACGCAAGGAGGATGACCTTTACGCTGAAGTCCCAGTGCCTTTAGCGACCGCTATACTGGGCGGCGAGATCGGACTGGCCACTTTGAATGGGAATCTATCTCTTAAAATTCCACCGGAGACCCAGAACGGCAAGGTTTTCCGCCTGGTGGGGAAAGGGATGCCCCAGCTAGGCAACGCAAATTACGGTAGCTTGTTTGCCAAGGTGAAAGTGGTTCTGCCCACCAATTTGAGCAATGAGGAAAGAAAACTGTTTGAAAGATTGCGGTCTCTGCGGGCCACGTAGAAGCGAGGTACGACGATGACAGATTGGGAATCCAAGCCAAGATATGTAATAAGCGTAGCCGCCAGAATGATAGGCATAGAAGCTCACACACTGCGTTATTATGAAAGGCTGGGGCTGGTACAGCCCGAACGCTCCGGTGGCAATATTCGTCTCTATTCGGAGGAAAATATTGAGCGGTTACACTATATCAAGGCTCTGATGAGTGATTGTGGCGTTAATCTGGCTGGGGTGGAGGTGGCGCTGAGGTTGATGCAGAGGATGAAAGAGATGCAACAGCAGCTTGAAGAAATGGAGAGAAGAATCAACAGAATGGCCGATGGTGAAATAGAAGACGTTATAAAGGACATAATAGAAGATGCAGAATGGAAGGAGATATAGAAGTCAGTTAACGACTGATGTGTCACTCGGAGCCCTTTGGGCCTTGTCATTCTGAGCGCAGCGAGGAATCTCATGCTGCTCAGGGCAGGGTCCGTGAGGAATCTGGACCTTTCGGTATCACTAAGGGTGACGAAATAGATAATTAGGAGGTATAGGAAGTTGAGACCGGAGAAATTTACCGAACAGGCACAAGAGGTTATAGCAGCCTCACAGGAGCTGGTTCGTCGCTATCGCCATAACCAGTGGGATGTGGAGCATGTCCTGTTGGCTTTGCTGGAGCAGGAAAAAGGAATAACCAG
>CAYGWI010000187.1:0-1585 GCA_964353715.1 uncultured Dehalococcoidales bacterium
TTACCATGATATATCCCGGGAAGGCTTTCTTGGTCATCGTATGCCGCTTTCCAGCCTTGATTTCAATCTCCCTGGTTGTGGGTATCACCACATCAAATATCTTGTCTCCCAAATCCATATACTTGATGCGCTGCTCCAAGTTCCTTCGGGCCTGTTCTTCATGACCCGAAGAGACATACAGCAAGTACCATTCACCATCAATCATTTGTACTAACCACCTAGAAGCAAGAATAGTCTTGCGAAAGCCCAGTCCAAACCACCCAGAATAATCCCAACAACGATACACACACCGAGCACCAGCATACTCAATCTCACAGCTTCTTGCCTTGTTGGCCAGTGTGCTTTCCGCAGCTCAGCTACCACCCCAGCAAAGAAACTGAACCTCGACTTTTTTTCTGGAGCAGATTTGGCGACTGCTTTATTGGCGTGAGTTGTCATGAGTTACTTTGTTTCTTTATGGGGAGTATAGCCACGACAATGAGGACAGAACTTATTCAACTCCAGCCGCTGTGAATCATTCTTCTTGTTCTTCGTCGTAGTATATGTTCTCCGCGAGCATTGACTGCAGGCTAGCTGGATAATTATGCGTAAATCGCCCTTCTTTTTAGCCACGTCTATTCAAAGTCTGCAAAACACGCAGGAGTCGACATTCAGGCAATAATCTTGGTGACGACGCCGGCCCCGACTGTCTTGCCGCCTTCCCTGATGGCAAAGCGCAGCCCCTGCTCCATAGCTACAGGAGAAATGGTCTTGATCTTCATGTGAGCCAGGCTATCACCGGGCATAGCCATCTCTACACCCTCGGGAAGATTTATTTCCCCTGTAACGTCCAGGGTCCTGATAAAAAACTGGGGCTTATAACCGTTGAAGAAAGGTGTGTGCCGCCCGCCTTCTTCCTTGGTCAAAATATATACTTCGACATCGGCCTCAGTATGAGGTTTGACCGAGCCTGGCGCTGCTATAACCTGACCCCGTTCTATGTCATCCCGTTCCACGCCCCGCAATAGGAGTCCGATGGCATCGCCTGGCTCCGCCCCACTCATAGTCTTGTGGAACATTTCCAAGCTGGTCACTACCGTTTTCTTTGTTTCCTTTAGTCCTACTATCTCTACTTCGTCACCGCCCTTGACTACGCCACGTTCCACACGGCCTGTAGGCACAGTACCTCTTCCTTTGATGCTGAATACGTCTTCTACCGGCATCAAGAACGGTTTATCTTTTTCTCTCTTGGGTATGGGAATATACGCATCTATTGCATCCAACAGCTTCCATATTGCTCCACACCATTTGCAGTCTCTTTTTCCACAGCCGCACTCCATAGACTTGAGAGCACTTACCCGCACGATGGGGACTTCATCACCAGGAAAGTTGTACTTCTTCAACAAGTCTCGAACCTCCATCTCCACCAAATCCAACAGCTCCGGGTCATCCACCAAATCTACCTTATTGAGAGCTACCATTATGCGGGGAACGTTCACCTGCCGGGCTAGCAGGATATGTTCCCTGGTTTGTGGCATGGGACCGTCATCAGCGGCCACCACCAGAACAGCCCCGTCCATCTGAGCAGCTCCGGTTATCATATTCT
>CAYGWI010000188.1:0-1570 GCA_964353715.1 uncultured Dehalococcoidales bacterium
GCCTTCGATGTTGTCTTGCCCTGCGGCATCCCTGATAAAGGAAGAGTCCTCAACCAACTTTCTGCCTTCTGGTTCAGCAAAACAGCTCATATTTTACCCAATCATCTTATCAAGGTAATCGATGGCGTGCATATACTCCAGGATGTCATTTCTCATCTGACGGCTGACAGCTATCAGTTGAAAGCTTTAGATTCTCTTGTCGGTCGCTCTATGCTTGTGGCTAAAGCCGAGCGCATACCTGTAGAATGCGTCGTTCGAGGCTATCTCTCTGGCTCGGCATGGGCGGAGTACAAAGAGACTGGAAAAGCCGGTAATGTCAACTTGCCCCCGGGAATGAGAGAAAGCCAGGAATTGTCCCAACCTATCTTCACTCCCACTACCAAGAGCGACACAGAGCATGACCGGCCTTTGACCAACGAAGACATAAGAGAACTGGGCGTTGACAAGGTTTTTGGGGAACTGGAACAAAAAAGCCTGCGTATCTACTCATATGCTCGGGACTACGCCAAACGCCGGGGTATCATAATTGCCGATACCAAGTTCGAGTTTGGTTTCATCGATAGTCAATTGGCCCTTATTGATGAGTTGCTGACACCAGATTCCAGTCGTTTCTGGGATGCCAGCCGATATGAGGCTGGCCATTCGCAGCCTAGCTTTGACAAGCAGCCTGTCCGTGATTGGCTAGCAAATTCAGGATGGGACAGGAAACCGCCAGCGCCCATGTTGCCGCCAGAGGTAGTAGAGAGAACCTCGAAAAGATATCGAGAGGTGTACAGAAAGCTAACTGGTGGTGTTCTCAAAGGAAAACAAGATGGGGATTGTCAAGAGAAGGAAAGCCAGGCCGCATAGAGTGCTTTGTCAAACCCTATCCAGCCAGCACCTTTATCAACCGTAATAAGTCGCTATCTAATTCCTTGCTTTTCTCCCAGGTTTCCCTGAGAGGAGTGAAGGCTATCTCTCCCTTGATCTCTCCCACCATGTAACCTGACACGCCCTTAACCAGGGCATCGACAGCCGCTGCCCCCAACTTGCTGGCGAGGACTCTATCTCTGGCCGTAGGTGAGCCACCTCTCTGGACATGTCCCAGCACACAAATTCGGTACTCCAGCTTTAATCTATCCCATACTTGTCGGGCAATTGAGAATGCGCCGCCCGCCTCGTCTCCCTCAGCAACTACCACGATAAAGGATTTCTTGCCTTTCTTGAAGCTGTGCTCTATATCCAGACAAAGTTGCTCTATTCTTGTCTCCACTTCGGGAATCAAGATATCTTCAACTCCACCGGCAATTCCTACCTCCAGCGCAATAAATCCCCTACTCCTTCCCATCACCTCGACAAAAAAGGGACGAGGCAACGACCCTGCAGTATCTCTAATCCTATCTATAGCATCCAGGGCTGTGTTTATGGCGGTATCGAAGCCGATAGTACAATCGGTGCCATAGACATCGTTATCTATGGTGCTGGGAACACTAATCACTTTTACACTTTTCGCTTCAGCCAGGGCTGTGGCACCGCGCAATGTGCCATCTCCGCCTATGGTTATCAGTCCCTCGATGCCTTGCCTTTGGAG
>CAYGWI010000189.1:0-1532 GCA_964353715.1 uncultured Dehalococcoidales bacterium
AAGAAGAGGCTGTGAGATGCGGCATGAGCTATGTCAATCAAAGATGGCTGGGCGGTATGTTGACGAATTTCACCGTCATACAGGCCCGGATTGACCACCTGGTCCGTTTAGAGAATAAGAAGGATAAAGGCGAGCTTGACCGCCTGCCCAAGAAAGAGCGAATGAAGATAGACAAGGAAATATCCCACCTGAATACTCAAATGGGTGGTTTTAAGGAAATGACCACCCTTCCGGGAGCGCTCTTCATCGCTGATCCCATCAAAGATAAGATTGCCTTTACCGAAGCTAAGAAACTGAGCATACCTGTGATTGCTATTTCGGATACTAATTGCAATCCCGATGGCATCGATTATCCTATTCCCGCCAACGATGACGCCGTTAAGGCGATTAAGTTGATTTGCAGCAAAATAGCTGACGCCATAATTAAAGGTAAAGCTGAAGCGTTTTCTGCGGAGGCGGGAGCCACCAAATCAGCTGCTGAAGAAGGACACGGGCAATCCGTCGAGATTCTAGGTTCTTATACCTTTGAGCCAGAGAAGCCAGGCAAATCAGCCGAAACGAAGGAGTCGCAAGGAAAAGTCGGATCTCCATGAAAATATCAGTTGAAGCAGTAAAAGAGCTAAGAAATAGGACCAATTTAGGCATATCTGACTGCAATAAGGCTTTGTCAGAGGTGGGCGGTGATATGGAGAAGGCAATCGAATTCTTGAAACAACGGGGAGCAGCCATTGCTGAGAAGAAGAGGGATGAGCTTGTAACGGAAGGTGTAATCGAGACCTATGTTCACCATACTAGACACATTGGAGCATTAGTGGAGCTGAATTGCGAAACCGATTTTGTAGCTCGGACCGATGAGTTCAGAAGACTTGCCCGCGACTTAGCTATGCAGGTAGCTGCCAGTTCGCCGCAATTCATCAGTAGCGAAGAGATGGCGCCAAAAGCGGAAGCAGACTCTCAAGAGGCTTGCCTTCTCAGCCAGCCTTTCATCAAGGACCCTGCCAAAACGGTACAGGAAATTATTGCTGAGACAATTGCCAAAGTGGGTGAAAACATTAAGGTACGCAGGTTTGCTAGATTCGAGCTTGGTGTCGAACACTAAGCCATGTTAGATGAAGTATTCGCTGAACTGAACTCCCGGATGCAGAAGGCCACCGATGGTCTGGCTAAGGAATTAGCTACCCTGCGGGCCGGGCGTGCCACTCCAGCCCTGCTTGACCATATCATGGTTGGCTATCACGATACCACTATCCCCCTGCGTCAACTCGCCACCATCTCTATACCTGAGGCTAATCTACTTATCATTCAGCCCTGGGACCGCACATCGTTGCGCGACATCGAAAGAGCCATTCTCACAGCCAATATCGGCCTTAATCCTGCCAACGATGGTAACGTAATTCGCGTGGTCATCCCGCCTCTTAGCGAGGAGCGCCGCAAGGAGCTGGTCAAGGTCGTGTCCAGAAAAATAGAGGAGCGCCGAATTGCCATACGCAACATAAGAAGAGATGGTATTGAGAAATTAAGAGAGATGGAAG
>CAYGWI010000190.1:0-1512 GCA_964353715.1 uncultured Dehalococcoidales bacterium
TTGTGACATAATAGACTGTTCCTGGCCTGTTAGTGGCGATGGCAGTGTAGCCAAGGCAACTATAGGGATGAGGACTGATGTCGTTGAAGCAACCAACACACTTCGACAGTTTCTGTTTGACAAAGTCTATTATCCCAGCTTAGCCGGAGAAGATGCGGTGAAGGCGGTAGGAGTGTTACGTCTCCTGTATTCTTATTTTTTGAAATATGAGGATAAACTGCCTCGAGAGTTTGCCGCTCTGCCTGATAGCAAAGAACGGAAAGTCGTTGACTACGTAGCTGGAATGACCGACCAGTATGCGCTAAGATTAGCTGAAGAAATATCTCAATGAGCGTAATAACAGAAGTAAAACAGAGACTAGATATAGTAGAGTTTATCTCTGAGTATGTTACTCTGCAAAAAGCCGGGCGTAACTTCAAAGGTTTATGCCCCTTCCACACCGAGAAACACCCTTCATTTTTTGTTTTTCCTGAGCAGCAAAGCTGGCATTGCTTTGGTGCCTGTGGAACCGGTGGGGACATCTTCTCTTTCATCATGAAAAGGGAAGGCATTGATTTTGGCCAAGCTCTTCGTATTCTAGCCCAAAGGGGAGGCGTGACGTTAGGCTCCCGTGAGGCGCCCAGCAAGGCCGAGGATGAGAAGAGAGAGCGGTTATTTCAGAGTAATGAGGCAGCTGCTGAATACTATTACCATATACTTTCTGCTACTAGGGCAGGGGCGACAGCGAGGGACTATCTGACAAAAAGGAAGGTCATGCCCGAGACTATCAAAGAGTTCCGTGTTGGTTTCAGTCCTGATGCCTGGGAAACCATCAAGAACTACTTGCTGGGCAAAGGGTACACAGAAAAAGAGCTGGTAGAAGCTGGTCTGGTAATCGAGAAAGAGGGAGGAGGCAGTTACGATCGATTCCGAAACCGGCTAGTGTTTCCCATATGTGATATCCAGGGTCGAGTTGCTGGTTTCGGCGCGAGGGTCCTAGATGATTCTCTTCCTAAGTATATCAACTCTCCCCAAACACCAATCTTCGACAAGAGTAACAGTCTATATGGCATTGATAAGGCTAAGTCTGTCATCAAAAAGAGAGACTCAGTAATAATTGTGGAAGGCTATATGGATGTTCTTACGGCTCACCAGCACGACTGGCAAAATGTAGTTGGCTCGATGGGCACTTCCTTGACCGAGAAGCAAGTAGAAGGCATCAAGAGATTGACCAATAATATAACCTTGGCACTGGATGCTGATCTTGCCGGAGAGGAAGCGACCTTGCGAGGCAAAGCGATATTGGCTTACTCCAATATTGAGGCAAATGTCATCCTGTTGCCTCCTGGGAAGGATCCGGATGAGGTGATAGGAGAGGAGCCTGTTCTCTGGCAGAAACTAGTAGGACAAGCCATGCCTATTATGGACTTCGCCTTTCAGTCTGTAATAAGCAAAGTTGATATCAACAAAGCCCGAGGCAAGTCCTTAGCTGTACAGAAACTTCTGCCCTCAATTCATGAGATAAAGGATCCT
>CAYGWI010000191.1:0-1503 GCA_964353715.1 uncultured Dehalococcoidales bacterium
TGCTGAGCCTTCTGGTCTATGGAAGCTGTGGGCTCATCCAGAAGGAATATCTCAGGCTGCTGGACTAAGGCACGGGCAATAGCTGCCCTCTGGTATTCGCCCCCGGACAGGTGTCCTATCGGGCGCCGGGATAAATGAGCCAGACCGACCATTTCCAATACCTTATCTACTGTTTCCCAGTGCGCCCGTGTCGGCCGGTGGAATAGCCCCAGGCGGCCGTAGCAGCCCACCATTACCGTCTCTCTAACACTGATGGGCAACCTGGGATCAACGTTTTCTACCTGAGCCACGTAGCCGATGCGCTTTCTTAGATTAGTGCCGTTTCTCCCACTGAGCCGCGACCCTAATACCCAGGCTTGTCCATGGACCAGTCTGCCCAGGCCGTTAATCACTGTGAGCAGGGTAGTTTTGCCGGCGCCGTTAGGTCCGATAATGCCGATGAACTCTCCTTTCCTGACCTCCATAGACACGCCCTGCAAAGCCACATCTTCCCGGTAAGAAACTACAGCGTCTTGAATTGTGATGACTGTGTTATCCATATTGTTCCTCCCATTCATGCAAAGCCTCCAGCAGTAAAGCAACGTTCTTATCTATTGCCTTCTCCCAGGTCTCGGTGTTTTCCAGGCCGCCGGGGAAGTTGGATATGGTCACTGGAATGGCCTCGATATCGTGTCCCAGAGATGCGCCCAACGTGGTGGTACCGCTCTGGAGATTGTCGATCACTAGAACTACTCCAGCTTCTATAGCTTCGGTTATCAACTGCTGCACATCGGCTGGGCTTAGCTCTTCAGGTCGGCCATAGGTAGCCACGATATCAAATCCGGCCCACCTTACAAATCCCTCTTGCATAGCGGCACAGATTACCTTTACTCCATCTACTGCCGCATCCTGCAATCTATCTTTCACCTGTTCGCCATAAGCTAAGATAGCTTGCGCCCTTTCTGTAGCGTTCCCTGCGTAATACGCGGCGTTTTCCGGGTATATCTCGCCCAGGGCTTGAGCAATTTTGTTTACTGCTTCAGCCTGGACCGCGGGCACCATCCAATTGCCTGTGACATTAAGGACCGTGATGATAATGTCGGGGTTTTGGGCAGCTTCAATCGCTCCGATGACATTCGCGTAGGTTTGCTGAAAATTATGAATAAAAAGGGCCTTGCTGTTAACCAGTGCCTTGATCTCGCTCGGCCTTACGTCATAGTGGCCCGGACATACGCCCGGCGGTATAAGGGTGCGGGTTTTCACTCCGCCATCGGATAAGTCCTGAATAATGTTGGTGATGTAAGAGCTCCCGGTCATGATATCGGCCGAAGGCGGGCCACTGTGGCCGCGGATTAAGAACGTCACCAAGATCCCCACGAGCACTATGACCAGCGTCTCTAGCAGGATTCTTCTTCTCATCTTCGTTCTAGCTCCATGTATTTGCAGCTAACTGCAATTCTGGGGCAAAGAATTAATCCTTCTCCAGTTGTATCTGAGACTTCAAGAAGTCTATCTGTCGCACCT